>JALVEX010000223.1 GCA_027030435.1 Paracoccaceae bacterium | reverse complement strand
TGGCGACGAGCCCGCATTCGGGGATGTCGAGCCCCTCGCGCAGGAGGTTGATGCCGATCAGCACATCGAAGGCGCCGAGGCGCAGATCGCGCAGGATCTCGATGCGCTCGATGGTATCGATATCGCTGTGCATGTAGCGCACGCGGATGCCCTGCTCGTGCATGTATTCGGTGAGATCCTCGGCCATGCGCTTGGTGAGCGTGGTGACGAGCGTGCGATAGCCCTTTTCGGCCGTGCGGCGCACCTCTTCGAGAAGATCGTCCACCTGCATCTCCACCGGGCGGATCTCCACCTCGGGATCGACAAGCCCGGTTGGGCGGATCACCTGCTCGGTGAACACGCCGCCGGTGCGTTCGAGCTCCCAGGGGCCGGGGGTGGCGGAAACGAACACCGATTGCGGGCGCATCGCATCCCATTCCTCGAACTTGAGCGGCCGGTTGTCCATGCACGATGGCAGGCGGAAACCGTGCTCGGCCAGGGTGAACTTGCGCTTGAAATCGCCGCGATACATGCCGCCGATCTGGGGGATCGTCACATGGCTTTCATCGGCGAATACGATCGCGTGATCGGGGATGTATTCGAAAAGCGTGGGCGGCGGCTCGCCCGGGGCGCGGCCGGTAAGGTAGCGGGAATAGTTTTCGATGCCGTTGCAATGGCCGGTGGCCTCGAGCATCTCGAGATCGAATCGCGTGCGCTGCTCGAGCCGCTGGGCTTCCAGCAGCTTGCCCTCTCGCTCGAAATGGGCCAGCCGCTCGGCAAGCTCCTTCTTGATCTCCTGGATCGCCTGGATGAGCGTGGGGCGCGGGGTGACGTAATGCGAATTGGCATAGACGCGCACCTTTTCGAGCTTCGCCGTGCGCTCGCCCGTCAGGGTGTCGAATTCGTCGATCCTCTCGAGCTCCTCGCCGAAGAAGGAAAGCCGCCAGCCGCGATCCTCGAGGTGGCTCGGCCAGATCTCGAGGCTGTCGCCGCGCACGCGGAAGGTGCCGCGCTGGAAGGCGTTGTCGTTCCTCTGATACTGCTGGGCGATGAGCCCGGCCATGATCTCGCGCTGGTCGTATTCCCGGCCCACCTCCAGATCCTGGGTCATGGCGGTGTAGGTTTCGGGGCTGCCGATGCCGTAGATGCAGGAGACGGAGGCGACGATGATCACGTCGTCGCGCTCGAGAAGCGCGCGGGTGGCGGCGTGGCGCATCCTGTCGATCTGTTCGTTGATCTGCGATTCCTTCTCGATGAAGGTATCGGTGCGCGGCACATAGGCCTCGGGCTGGTAGTAATCGTAGAAGCTGACGAAATATTCCACCGCGTTCTCGGGGAAGAAGCTCTTGAACTCGCCGTAAAGCTGGGCGGCGAGGGTCTTGTTGGGGGCGAGGATGATGGCGGGGCGCTGGGTGGCCTCGATGATCCGCGCCATGGTGAAGGTCTTGCCGGTGCCGGTGGCGCCGAGAAGCACCTGATCGCGCTCGCCGCCGGTGAGCCCCTGCACAAGCTCGGAGATCGCCGCGGGCTGATCGCCGGCGGGCTCGAAATCGCTGTGCAGCACGAATTTCCGGCCCCCCTCGAGCTTGGCGCGGGGGGCTGCATCGCCTTCCGTTCGGGTGAGAATGCTCTCTTTCATCGGTTTTCCTTCGAGTCGCATCAGATTTGATCTGTTTTTGTTCTTCTGCAAGCCCCCTTGGTGGAAATTCGAACTTTCCTTTTTATTTCAATGAAATAGAGGAAATCCATGAGAGCGGTAAACACTTTATGAAGATATTTCGTAAAAATAATACAACTTTACCGCGTTTTTTCGTTGCCATGTGGAAATACAGTTCGTAATGTGACGGTGCAAGCAGCAGTATCGGTTGCCGGCCGGGCGCACCACCCACCCCACCCCTCGCTCCCTCGCGTGAGGCCGGCAACCACACTCTCTTCCTTACTCTCCCTGTGTTTCAGGATGGCTTTCCCGGTGCTCCCGTGCCGGGAAAGTTGTTTATGCCCCAGGATATAAGGCCGGGCGCGCCCGGATGCGTTGCGGGCCTTGCGGGTTTGGCTTGCAGGGCGGGCGGAATTTCGCGATAAGGTGGCAGCGAGAAAAGAGGAGGCCTCCATGCGCGCGCGTATCTACCGCCCGGCCCGCAATGCGATGCAATCGGGCAGGGCCCGGACGAAGGAATGGATCCTCGAGATGGAGCCCAAGGCGCCGCCCGAGATCGATCCGCTGATGGGCTGGACAAGCACCCGCGATACCCGTTCGCAGGTGAAGCTGCGCTTTGCCACGAAGGAAGCGGCGCTGGAATATGCGCGCGAGCACGGCCTGGATGCGGTGGTGCTGAAGGAGGAGCCGCGCAAGCTCAACATCCGCCCGCGCGGTTATGGCGAGAATTTCGCCCCCGATCGCCGCATCGTCTGGACCCACTGAAGGCTTGCCTTGCGCCACCTGCCCGCGCTAGTGGGCAGGAATGCGGCCCCTTAGCTCAACTGGATAGAGCGGCGGACTTCTAATCCGCAGGTTGAGGGTTCGAGTCCTTCAGGGGCCGCCATTGATCTTCGCACACATGGCCGCACATCACACATAACGAAACACGAACACCGCCCAGCCGGCGGCGATCAGGCTCGGCCACCAGATCGGCGAGCCGAAGGCCCAGAGCCAGGCGAGGTAGATATAGGCGCTGCCGAGAAGGCTGATGAAGAGGCGATCGCCGCGGGTGGTTTCGATGCCGAGAATGCCGTGGCGGGGATCGCCGCCGGGGCGGAAATATTCCCACACCCCCATGCTGGCGATCGAGGCGGCGATGAAGAGGAAGAAAGCGATGGTGGCGCGCGTCCAGGCCATCCAGGTGCCGAGAGGCTCGGTCCACCATTCGTAGGAGAAGATCGCAGGGTCCATTTCGGGCCTCCTTCAGACGCGCCCGAGGGCAAAGCCC
>JALVEX010000222.1 GCA_027030435.1 Paracoccaceae bacterium | reverse complement strand
TAGCGCCAGTAGCCCGCCCCCCCAAGCACCCGGGCGATCACCAGGCGGGATTTCGATGCACATTGATCGATATGCAGATCGACCGACATCGGATGCTGAAGATGGGTGAGATTGGCAAGGCGCAGGGCTGGGGGCGCTTCCATCTCCATGCGCGCGGCGGAAAGCGCGGCTAGCTCGGTATCGGCGGCGGAAATGAAAACGATATCCGCCGAGGTCTGGCCCAGATCGAAGGGCTCCTGCCCGTCATCGGCCGTTCCGGGCGTTGCCGCGAGAAGGTGCATCTGGCTAGAGCCTTTTTTCCAGGAAAAGATTGCCCGGGATGTCAGGATAGCCGCCGAAGGGCGGGCAAGGAACGTAGCCGAGGGATGAATAGAGCCCCACGGCGGCCTTCAGCGCATGGCCGGTTTCGAGCCTGATCCGGCGCAATCCGAGGCGCCGCGCCTCATCTTCGAGGTGCTGCATGAGGATGCGCCCCACGCCGAGCCCGCGCGCTTCTGGCAGCACCAGAAGGCGTTTCACCTCGCCATATCCGGGCTTTTCCACAAGCGCGACGCAGCCGAGCGGCCGGCCATCGCGCCGGGCCACGAAGAAATGCGCGCCCTCGGCCACAAGCTCTTCCGGATCCAGCGTAAAGCATTCCTCGGGCGGAAAGGCGGCGCGCATGGCAGCGTCGGAAGCGGCGATCAGGGCGCGCCCGTCATCGGTGAGGGGGGATTCTTCGGCGACCGTGATCATCGCGGCTCCAGTGCCTCGCTGATAGCGGCGCGATCAAGCCCGGCCATGCCGATCACCACGAGGCGGGTTTCGCGGGGCTCCTCGGGCGCGAAGGGGCGATCGAAATAGTGTTCGATGCGCGGCCCAACCGCCTGAATGGCCAGGCGCATCGGCTTTCCGGCAACGGCGGCAAAGCCCTTGAGGCGCAGGATGGAATGATCCCGGATCACCTGCCCAAGCTGGCCGGCATAGGCCGCCGGATCGGTGATTTCGCCAAGAGCGAGCGCGAAGGTTTCAAACTCGTCATGGCCGTGCTCGTGATCGTGGTGATCGTCGTCGTCATCATGGTGGTGATGGTGATGCAGTTCATGGCGACTTTCAAGATCGCTCTCGGCCGCTGCGCCCTGGCCCAGCAGCACATCGAGCGGCAGCGCGCCCATGGTGGATTTCACCACCTGCACGCCGGGCCGGGCCTTCATGCGCAGATCGGACACCAGCGCATCCGCATCGGCCATCAGATCGGCCTTGTTGACCACGATCATGTCGGCCGCGGCGATCTGATCCTCGAACAGCTCCGAAAGCGGCGTCTCGTGATCGAGATTTTCATCTGCCGCGCGCTGGGCGTTCACCGCTTCGGGGGAATGGGCGAAAAGCCCCTCCTCCACCGCCTTGCCATCAAGCACGGTGATGACGCCATCAACGGTGACGCGGGTTGCGATCTCTGGCCAGCCGAAGGCACGCACCAGGGGCTGGGGCAGGGCGAGGCCGGAGGTTTCGATCACGATGTGATCGGGGGGCTCGGGGCGCGCCAGAAGCTTTTCCATCGTGGGGATGAATTCATCGGCCACGGTGCAGCAGATGCAGCCGTTGGAAAGCTCCATGATGTCGTCATCCGAACAGGCCGCATCGCCGCAGCCCTTCAGGATCTCGCCATCCACCCCCACATCGCCGAATTCATTGACGATCAACGCGATGCGCTTGCCGTTTGCGTTTTCCAGCATGTGGCGGATCAGGGTCGTCTTGCCGGCGCCGAGAAAGCCGGTGACGACGGTTGCGGGGATTTTCGCGGGCATGGAGAGGCTCCTTCAGGGGATCGGGGGGCAGGGCACCCTGCCCCCCGGCGTTTCATGCCATGCGGTGGCGATTCCAGAAATAGCCGGCGGCAATGCCAAGCGTGACCCATGTAAGAAACGCCACGGCATAGGAGCGCGCCACATATTCGCCGGCGAGATCCGGCGGGGCGACGCCTGCATAATAGTCAAGCCTTGGCGCACCGATCAATTGCGGCGCGAGAAGGAGCGCAAGCCCGATCGCGATATAGACGGGCTTTCGCCCGTAGCCCATCAGCGCGAAGGCGATGATGGCCGTTGCGGCGGTGGTGATCCACCACATTTGCCGCAGTTCAAGCTCGGCGGCTGGCTGGCCCGGAAGCTCCGGGGCGAGGCCGATGCCCGTCATCACATGGATGGCGCCAAAGCCCGCGACACCCCAAAGAAGCGCATCCTTCATGGTGATCTTCTGGCCGTATTTTTCCGCAAGCGCAAAACCTGCCACCATCAGGAGAGCCCAGCCGACGAATGTGGTGAAATCCGCAAAAAAGGCAAGCGCATAGCGCGTGGCAAGGCTTTCCTCTTGCTCTTCCTGCGCGGGGGCGTTTTCGGCAGCCTGTTCGGCCGTTTCGCCTTCGTCGTTCAGCTTCAGGACACCGGCGAAATGGCTTTTCGCACCGGTCTCGTATTCCTCGCCCTCAAGGATGAGCCTTTCCGTCAACGACCACTGCAGCAGGACGGCAACCAGCCCTGCTATCAGCCCAGCGAACAACGCGCTGGCAAAAATGCGTGTGGACATGGCTCAGTGGCAGGGGAAGGCCAGCGTGTGGCGGGTATCATGCGCACTGTCATGATATTGCGCGGCCTGGGCGAAGCCGGTGAAATACAGCACCCCCAGCCCCAGTGCCATGGCTGCGAAAATCGGCATCAGGCTGAAATCTGCGGCAGCGCGTTCCTGCGCGTTGGTCATGGTATTCATGTTGCATCTCCTTTTCCTGTCACACCCGACAGGGGTTGCGGTTCATGCAAGGCCGGTCTCCTGGCTCGCGGCATGAAGCGCGCTGCCGCCTTCCCGGAGGGCCCGGTGGCAAATGGCAGGCGCAAGCCGCTTACAGTCGCGGGGGCGGCTGCGGCATCGGGCCCCGGGTTG
>JALVEX010000221.1 GCA_027030435.1 Paracoccaceae bacterium | reverse complement strand
AGACACATAACAACTGCTCGGGAAAGCACACCGGCTTCCTCACTCTCAACAGGCATTTGCGCGCAGATAGCGAGTATATCGACCCCGCTCACCCGGTGCCGAAAGCCGTGCGCGAAGCCTTCGAATCGGTGACGGGCGCTCCCAGCCCCGGCCATGCGATCGACGGCTGCTCGGCCCCCAATTTCGCGACCACCCTGCACGGGCTTGCCCGCGCAATGGCCTTCTTTGCCTCAGCCGAAGACAAGGCCGGCACCCGCGCAAAAGCGGCTCTGCGCCTGCGGGATGCCATGGTTTCGCACCCCGATCTGGTGGCCGGTGAGGGGCGCGCCTGCACTGAATTGATGCGTGCCATGGAAGGGCGCGTCGCCGTGAAAACCGGAGCGGAGGGTGTCTTCGTGGCCATCATTCCGCAAAAGCGGCTCGGCGTTGCCCTGAAGATCAGCGATGGCGCGACCCGGGCTGCGGAATGCGCAATCGCGGCAATCCTCGTGCGCTTGGGCGTGCTTGATCGGAAGCACCCGGCCACGCAGAAGCGGATGGCGGCTCCGCTGGTGAACTGCAGGGGAATAGAGGCGGCTCAAATCCAGCCCGCACCTTCTCTTATCAGGCTCTAACCGGGCGCAACAAACTCTTCCTGCGCATAGCCCTGGAGGTAGAGAAGGGCCGTGAGATCGCCGTGATTGATGCGGATATCGCACCTCTTTGCAACGCTCGGCTTGGCGTGCAGGGCAACCCCGGCGCCGGCAAGCTCCAGCATGCCGAGATCATTGGCGCCATCCCCCACCGCCAGCACGTCAGCCGGCGAAATTCCGAGGCGGGCGGTGATTTCGTGGAGGGCCTGCACCTTGGCGTCGCGCCCGAGGATCGGCTCGGCCACCTTCCCTGTGAGCTTGCCGCCTTCGGCAAGAAGCCTATTGGCGCGGTGCTCGTCAAAACCGAGCCGCGCGGCGACGGATTCGGTAAAGGCCGTGAAGCCGCCCGAAACAAGCGCCGCATAGGCCCCGTTGGCCTTCATCGTGGCCAGCAGCACATCCCCCCCCGGTGCAAGCGTGATCCTTTCGGCCAGAACCTTCTCTATCACCGCGCAATCAAGCCCTTTCAGAAGCGCCACCCGTTTCTTGAGCGCAGCTTCGAAATCGAGCTTTCCATCCATCGCAAGCGCCGTGATCTCTGCTACCCGCGCGCCGATACCCGCCTCGGCGGCCAGTTCATCGATACATTCCTGCTCGATCATGGTGCTGTCCATGTCCGCAAGCAGCACCTTCCGGCGCCGCCCCTTTGCAGGTTGCACGACCAGATCAACCCCCATCCCCTGAAGCTCCTGCCACACATTCTCGAAATTCGCCGGCCGTTCGGGCAAGGTGAATTCCGCCGCCTCGTCCGGCGCGAGCCAAAGTGCATCGCCTCCGCCCCAGGCATTGCGCAGGCTTTCCACAAGCGCAGGATCGAGCGCTGGCGGCGCAGGGTTCGTCAGCAGGGTTGTCACATACATTCGCGCGCTCCGATGTCGCTTTCAGCAGAAGATGTGGCGCATTAGCGCAGATTTTCCGCTTGCACCAGAGCCAGCAACCCATTATCGCCGCAGGTGGGACACCCCTCCCCAACGAGGGGCGAATATCTGGAAGGATACCATGACCAAACTTGAAAAACCGGCAGCGCGGCCGGTCAATCCGCGTTTTTCATCCGGCCCCTGCGCCAAGAATCCCACCTGGACATTGCAGAAGCTGATCGGCGCGCCTCTGGGCCGCTCGCATCGCGCGCCCATTGGCAAGGCGGCGCTGAAGCGCGCCATCGAGGAAACGCGCGAGATCCTCGCCATTCCCGAGGATTACCGCATCGGCATCGTGCCGGGCTCCGATACCGGGGCCGTCGAGATGGCGCTGTGGTCGATGCTGGGCGCGCGCGGCGTCGAGGTGCTGGCGTGGGAGAGCTTCGGCAAGGGCTGGGCCACGGATATCGTGAAGCATCTGAAGCTCGATGCAACCGTGCGCGAAGCCGATTACGGCAGGCTCCCCGATCTTTCGGCAGTTGATTTCGCAAATGACGTGGTGTTCACCTGGAACGGCACCACCTCCGGCGTGCGCGTGCCGGACGGCGACTGGATCGCGGATGATCGCGAAGGGCTCACCATCTGTGACGCCACCTCGGCGGTGTTCGCGCAAGAATTGCCGTGGGAGAAGCTCGATGTCACCACCTTCAGCTGGCAGAAGGTGCTTGGCGGCGAGGCCGCGCATGGGATGCTGATCCTTTCGCCCCGCGCGGTGGAGCGGCTGGAAAGCTACACCCCCCCCTGGCCACTGCCCAAGCTCTTCCGCCTCACCAAGGGCGGCAAGCTCAACGAGGGTATCTTTCAGGGCGCCACCATCAACACGCCCTCGATGCTTTGCGTCGAGGATTATCTCGTGGCGCTCGATTGGGCGCGCTCGGTTGGCGGCCTTGAGGGCATGATCGCGCGGGCTGATGCGAATGCGGCCGTGATAGAGACGTTCACGGAGCAGCACGACTGGATCGAAAATCTCGCCGAGCAGCCCGAAACGCGCTCCAACACGAGCGTTTGCCTGAAATTCACCGATCCCCGCATCAAGGATGGCGCGGCCTTCGCCAAGGCGGTTGCGAAGCGGCTCGATGAGGAAAAGGCGGCCCATGACATCGGCGCCTATCGCGATGCCCCTCCGGGCCTGCGCATCTGGTGCGGCAGCACCATCGAAACCCGCGATGTCGAGCTTCTGATGCCCTGGCTCGAATGGGCTTTCGAGGCCGAAATCGCCGCTCTGTGATCCCTTTGCCGCCCCGCCCGGGGCGGCCTTTCTCCCCAATTTCCGCAATGAAGGAGCCACGAAAATGGCACCCAAGGTTCTCGTATCCGACAAGCTTTCCCCCACCGCCGTGCAGATCTTTCGCGATCGCGGCATCGATGTGG
>JALVEX010000220.1 GCA_027030435.1 Paracoccaceae bacterium | reverse complement strand
GCGCTGAAAGCATCAGATCCGGGAAATGCTGGGTGGCAGCGCATGTTTCCTCCCACAAGGCGCGCGAACTGATCGCAAGGGGCCTCGTCACCCGCGAAGAATGCGAAGCGGCAGGTCTGATCCCATGAACGCCGAAAGGAAAATCCTCTCCGAATGGATCACGCGGGCCGAACTGGCGCGCGAGCTGAACGTGACGCAGGACACGCTGGCGCGCTGGGCCGCGGCCGGCATCGGCCCGCCTCTGGTGAAGGTCGGGCGGCGCGTGCTCTACCGCCGGTCGGCCGTGCGCGAATGGCTCGAGAAGCTTGAAAGGAGAAATTGAAATGGGGGTACCGATGAAGAGCGATGCGGACTTCGAGGCGGCCCGCGATACGGCATATCGCGTCACCGCCGCCGAGCTTCGCCAGTTCGTCGAGCGCTTCGAACGGCTGGAGGCGGAGAAGAAGGACATCGCCGACCTGCAGAAGGAGGTGATGGCCGAGGCGAAGGGACGCGGCTACGACACGAAGGCGCTGCGCCAGATCATCCGCGAGCGCCGGCGCGACAAGGACGATCTGGCGGAGGAACAGGCCGTGCTGGATCTCTATCGCGAGGCGCTGGGCATGTGATGCGGACAGCGAAGCGAAGCAACAAGTATTCCGCCCGGCGCACGACGCTCGACGGGATCCCGTTCGACTCCAGGCGCGAGGCGAAGCGCTGGGCCGAGCTCTGCCTTCTCGAGCGCGCGGGCGAAATTGCCGACCTCCGCCGCCAGGTGCCGCTCATGCTGGAAGGCCGCGACGGGCCGCTCCTGACGCGTACGGGGCGGCGCATGCGTCTGACGGTGGATTTCGCCTACACCGACCTGCGCACCGGCCTGACCGTTTTCGAGGACGCCAAGGGCGTGCCGACCCGCGACTACGAGGTGCGCCGGGCGGTGGCGGCGGCGCAGGGCATGGAGATCAGGGAAGTCTGAAGAGGCGGGCATGGCGAAAAGGCTGACTGCAGGCGAAATCGAGGAACGTTTCGAAGAGGCGGCCAGCACCCTGCGCCGCCTGCCGGACCCGCCCGGATCCGGCCCGAAGGGCTATGGATCGAGCTGGCCGGAATACATCCGGGACGCGCGGCACGCCTACGGCTGGCACGATGCCACGGTGAAGATCGTCCCATCGGCCGCAGAGATAGCGCGCATGGAAGAGTGCATCGAATGGCTGGCGCTTGTCAGCCCGGAAGACGCCAGGATCATCTGGATGCGGGCCGAAGGGCGCCGCTGGCGGCAGATATGCATCCGGGCCGGTGTCGTCCGGCAGACGGCATGGCGGCGCTGGGTGGCTGCGCTGCACACGATCGCGAACCGTCTGAACGGGCGCAGAAGGCGGACGGGCAGATGAGAAGTCTGTTGAGGCTGAAGGGACTGGGACTGCTCGAGAACCGCCACATCGAGGCCGCGCGGTTCTTCAAGGCGCGGCATTCCGAGATCAGGATGGCGCCGACAATCCGGAAGATCCTCGAGGCCGCCATCCTGGAGGGCATGTCGATCGGCGAAATCGAGAAGGAATACGGCTGGCCGCCGCGCTCCGCGAAGGCGGTCATCGCAACGCTGCTCGACATCGTCGCCGAAGCGAAGGTGACGGGGCGCTACAGCCCGCCCAAGCAGGATGAAGGCCTGATCGAATATCTGACGGCTACGGACTTCGATGCGGAGCTGTTCGGCCTGATGGACAGATACGGCCTGACGGTCATGGAAGCCAGAACGCTGGCGCTCATGCTGCGCGCGCCCGGCCGGACGATCTCCGCGGAAGCGCTCCATGCGAAGCTCTATGCGGCCACCCCCGACGCGCCGGACATCAAGGTCCACAGCGTCAGGATTTCAGGGATGCGCAGGAAGATCGCAAGGGATTACCGGATCCTGAACTACATCAAACTGGGCTGGAAGCTCGTCGAAGCGGGGGCAGAAGACCGGCAGAAGTCCCTCGCAACGGCGGAAACGGGAAAAAATCTGCCGAAAATGCGGGAATCGCCAACTATCTGAGCGACAACGGAATTTGTTCATTTCGACGTGGTGAAACCGGACGAAACCGTTGTGAAACCGGATGAAACCGTTGAACTTTTGGCGCGACATTTCCGGGCGTTTCGTGGCAGAAAACCGATAGGATCGCAGAGGCTTGCGTCCCACCCCCCCCCTGCCCCGGGTCCTCCGTGGGCGTGACACGTATGCGGGGGGGCTGAGCGCATCAAGTCTCTAGCGGCAAAGGATTTTTTCCGGGTTCGCACCATTCGGGTTCGCGGGTTCGCGCTTGTGCGGACGTTGCGGCCAGAAGGGGTTTTCGAGGTCCGCTCGTCTCGGCCTTTGCAGGTGTTTCGCACCGAGACCGAGCCTCGCCCGGCATCGCGCCGGAACGAACGCCGCTGATCGGTCATGAGGTTTCGCGCCCGGCGGAACGGAAGCTGCGGCACCGGGCAACCAGATAAAATCCGAACGAGCCCGCCACGCCTCCGGCAATCCGGACAGGATGCCACGCGCACCCCGGCGGGCCTCTTCTTTCAAGAGGATCACGCTTGAAGATCAAGATGACGCCGCCCGGGCGGCTGCAACCCTACGCGGGCAACGCCCGCACCCACTCCGATGCGCAGATCGCCCAGATTGCGGCATCGATCGAGGAATTCGGTTTCACCAACCCGATCCTGGCCGACGGCGAGGGCGTGATCATCGCCGGCCACGGTCGGCTGCTGGCGGCGCAGCGCCTCGGCCTCGAGAAGGTGCCGGTGATTACGCTGGATCATCTGACCGACGCCCAGCGCCGCGCGCTCGTGATCGCCGACAACAAGATCGCCGAAAACGCCGGCTGGGACGAGGAAACGCTGCGCCTCGAGATCGAGGCCCTGCAGGAGCTCGAGTTCGACCTCGACCTGATCGGATTCTCGGACGAGGAACTGGACGATCTGCTGGGCGGGC
>JALVEX010000219.1 GCA_027030435.1 Paracoccaceae bacterium | reverse complement strand
GGCGTGGCGCTGAGCTTCCTGATCGGGGTTGCCGAGCGCCGCCTGCTGGGCTGGCGCAGCTGAGGCGGCGCGCTCCGTCTGCGTGCCGCGCCCGCGCGGCTCTCTGCACGCCTCATGGCCTAGCCAGCCCTCGGATGCCCGCTTCCAGATGCCCGCCTTCAGATGATTGCGCCGCGCACCTTGGCCGAGACCCATTCGCCGATCACCACCGCGGCGAGGATCACCAGCAGGATCAGCGCCACCTGCGGCCAGGCGAGCACGTTGAGCGAGGCGGAAAGCTGCAGCCCGATTCCGCCCGCGCCCACGAGGCCGAGCACCGTGCTTTCGCGGATGTTGATATCCCAACGGAACACGGAGATGCCGGCGAAGGCGGGCATGATCTGGGGCACGATGCCATAGGCCATCACCTGCCAGCGGCTCGCGCCGGTGGCGGTGATCGCCTCGACCTGCCCGTGATCTATCTCCTCGATCGCCTCGTAGAGAAGCTTGGCGCAGAAGCCGATCGAGCGGATGGCGATGGCGACGATCCCGGCAAACACCCCGGGGCCGATGATGGCGATCAGCAGGAGGGCCCAGATCAGCGAATTGATCGAGCGGGTGGAAACGATCACGAGAAGCGCCAGCGGGCGCAGGAGGCCGATCGAATAGCTGTGCTCGCCTGTCGATGTCATCAGATAGGGGCGCAGGAAGGGGGGAATGAGGCGAAACACCTTCTGCGAGACGTTCATCTGCGGCGTGGTGTTGCGCGCCGCCATGAAGGCCACCGGCACCGCCATCACCAGCGCGGCGATGGTGCCGAGCGTGGCGATGTTGATCGTGTCCCAGATCGGCCCCCAGAGCTTCTCCATGTAGGACCACCGGGGCGGCATGGCGCGGGTGAGGATATCGCCCGCGATCCTGGGCGCATCCCACACGAAGAACCACGTTGTCGCCTCGGAGATGCGGTTCCAGCACCAGACGAAGGCGGCCACGCCGATCAGGTAGCCGAACCAGCGGATCACCTGCTGGCTCGGGGTGAAACGGCGCCATGTGCGCCGCCCGTCGGGAAGGCTGATAATCGCCATTACTGCACCTTTGCCCGGATGATGCCGGAAAGATATTCCAGCGCCATCACGGTCCCGATGATGAGGATGAGGATCGCCGCGGCGGTATCGAATTCGTAGCGGTCGAAGGCGGTGTTCAACGTGGCGCCGATGCCGCCCGCGCCCACGAGGCCGAGGATCGCGCTTTCGCGGAAGTTGATGTCGAGGCGATACATGGAAAGCCCCACGAGGCGGGGCATCACCTGCGGCTGCACGCCGTAGTTGATCCATTGCAGCCAGCTGGCGCCGGTGGCCTTGATCGCTTCGGCCTGCACCTTGTCCATGCTCTCGATATCCTCGGCCAGGAGCTTCGACATGAAGCCGATCGAGGCGAAGGAAAGCGTGAGGAAGCCCGCCAGCGGGCCGAAGCCGAAGATCGCCACCAGGAGGATGGCGACGATGATCTCCTGCAGCGCCCGGCTCATCGCCACGATGCCCCGGCACAGCATGTAGACGGGCAGGGGGGCGATGTTGCGCGCCGCCCCGAGCCCGATCGGGATCGAGATCAGGATGCCAACCACCGAAGCCGCAACGGTCATGATCAGGCTTTCCATCATGCCGTGCCGGATATCGCCCCAGCGGCTGGCGAAATCGGGCGAGGTGAAGGCGGCGATGAAGGCCGCGCCGCGGTCAAGCCCCTCATAGACCCGCGCCCAGTTGACCGGCACCGAGGCAATGGCCAGCGCCAGATAGATGCCCGCGCCGATGATCAGCCCCCAGCGCAGCCAGGGGCGCTTGATGAAGGGGGGCTTCTTCCACTTCCTGCCCAGCAGGAGATCGAGATCGCCGGCGGCCGTGGTGGTGCTCATCGGGCCGCCTCCCGCGGTTCTTCCGCATCTTCTTCTTCGCCTTCGTCGGGCGCATCCTCGATCGTCTGTTCCCAGTCCTCCTCGCCGTAGATCCTTGTCAGCACTTCGGGGGTGAGCGCCTCGGGCGGGCCGTCGAACTCGATGGCGCCGAAGCGCAGCCCCACCACCCGCTGCACGAACAGCTTTGCGAGCGCCACGTCATGGATGTTGATGATCGCCGCAAGCCCGCGCTCGGCGCAGAGCTCGCAGATGAGGCGCATGATCTGGCGCGCGGTCTTGGGATCGAGGCTGGCGGTGGGTTCGTCCACCAGGAGCAGCGCCGGATCCTGGATGAGCGCCCGGCAGATGCCGACCCGCTGGCGCTGGCCGCCGGAAAGCTCGTCGGCGCGCTTGTCGGCCATCGCGAGCAGGCCGACGCGATCGAGCAGGCGGAAGGCTTCGTCGATGTCGCTCTGGGGGAAACGGCGCAGGAAGCTGCGCCAGAAACCGACATAGCCGAGCCGCCCCGAGAGCACGTTTTCCATCACCGTCAGCCGCTCGACAAGCGCATATTCCTGAAAGATCATCCCCATCCTGCGCCGGGCGCGGCGAAGCGCCCTGCTGCCAAGCCCGGTGATCTCCTGATCGTCGAGCCAGGTCTTGCCGCTCGTGGGCTCGACCAGCCGGTTGATACAGCGGATCAGGGTGGATTTCCCGGCCCCCGAAGGGCCGATCAGCGCCACAACCTGGCCCGCCGGCACTTCGAGATCTACGGCTTTCAGCGCCTGATCCCCGGTCGGATATGTCTTGGTGAGTTTCTCGAGCCTCAGCATGCCAGCCCCTTCATGCGCCTGTTTCACGCGCCGTTTTTCCCGGATGAAGGGCGGCACCGGACAGCGCCGGCGCCGCCGCTCTTTCGGCTTTCACGCGCGCGTCACTTGCACTCGTAGCTCACGCCATTGGCGGCATCGATTTTGCGGATCACTTCCCAGAAATCCTTGTAGTTCATGGGGATGAACTGCTCCTCGCCGGATTTGGAGAATTCCTCCTGCAGCGAGGTGCCTTCCCAATCGAAGCTGAAGAAGGCATCCCGGATCTGATCCTGAAGCTCGGGCTTGAGGTTGTAGACCACGCCGAAGCCGGTGGTGGGGAAGGTCTGGGACTTGTAGATCGTCACCACCTGTTCGGGCTTGATCACATCGCGCTTGATCATCCTGTCCTTCACCGAATTGGCGATCGAGGCGGCCAGGTAATCCTTGTTGGCCACGCCGAGGATGGAGTTGTCATGCTTGCCCGAGAACACCGCCTCGAAATCCTTGCCCGCTTCCATGCCGAAATCCGCCTTCAGGATCGCCGAGGGCGCCTTGAAGCCGGAATTGGAGGTGGGCGAGGTGAAGGCGAGCTGCTTGCCGCGGATATCCTCCACCTTCTCGATCCCCGATCCGGGGTAGGTGATGATCTCCATCTCGTAGCCGAAATGGCCATCCTTCGAGGCCATGATGGTGAAGGGGCGGAAGCCCGCGCAGTTCACCGCCAGCGGGTTCGAGCCCGTGTTGAAGCCCGAGATATGCAGCCGGCCGGAGCGCATCGCCTCGATCTGGGCGGCGTTCGACTGCACCGGGAAGAACTGCACCTTCTTGCCGGTCTTTTCTTCGAGATACTTGATGAAATCCGACCACGCCTCCTTGTAGACGGCCGGATCCTCCACCGGCGTATAGGCGAAGATCAGCGTATCGGGATCGATCCACTGACTCGGATCCTCGGGGATGTCGGCAACGAGATCGCCGTCGCGATCGCAGTAGCGTTCGTCGAGATCGCCGTGCGGGCAATCCTCTGCCGCCGCCATGCCGGCAAAGGCGAATCCGGCAACGAGCGCGCCGGCCGCAAGGGCTTTTCTGAAAATCTTCATTCTATCCTCCCTGGTGCTTTTTCGTTCGGAAATTTGTTTGTATGGAAACACTATCGAGAAATCGGCATCTGGCAAGGTTTTATTGTCGCACGCGCCGATCACGCTGCGGTCGTGCGCAAAACGCGGCAAAGGGCACAGATGCGCGCGGCCGGCGGCGTAACCGGCCCTATTCGGCGGCCTTGATCGGCCCGCGCCCGCCGGGGGTGCCATCCGGGCCGTCCCTGCCGTCCCTGCCGCTTCCTCCGTCATTCGGGCCCTCTGCGGCGGCGGGATCGCCCGCGTTCTCCCTGCCCGTCAGGACACGGCGCAGATCGGAAAGGCGCACCACTTCCTCATCCATGTCCTCGCCCTCGGGGGGCGTTGCGCCCTCGAGCTTCAGGGCGGGCAGCGGCGCTTCCCAGAGAAATTCCGGCACCTTCGCACGCCGCGCGGCGCGGGCAAGGCGCAGATCGCGCGCCACCCGGCTCTCGCGTCCGCCGATCACCGCGCCGATGCGCCGCGCGAGCCCCGCGATCAGCCGGCCCGCCCAGACCCGGAGCGCCAGCATCGCCGGGGTGAAGATCAGCGTCAGCACGGTGGCGATGCCGAGCCCGAAGACGACGGCAGTCGCCAGCGGCTTCCACCACAGCGAGGTGGGGCTGTCGATCGACCAGCTGCCGTTGATGAAATCGAGCGAAAGCCCGAACATCATCGGCGCCAGCCCGGCCATGGTGGTGATGGTGGTGAGCAGCACCGGGCGGATGCGCGCCTCGGCGGTGCGGGTGATCGCCTCGAGGCGGGGCATGTAGCGGGAGAATTCCTGATAGGTGTCGATCAGCACGATGTTGTTGTTGACCACGATCCCCGCCAGCGCCACCACGCCGGTGCCCGTCATGATCATCGAGAATTTCTGCCCCATCACCAGCATTCCCACGAGCACGCCGGCGGTGGAGAGCACCACGGCGAGCAGCACCAGCACCGTGTCGTAGAGATTGTTGAACTGCGCCAGCAGGATGATGAACATCAGCCCGAGCGCGGCGGCGAAGGCCTTGCCGAGGAAGGCGCCCGTCTTCTTCTGTTCTTCCTGATCGCCCGTCCATTCCCAGCTTATGCCGGCGGGCAGGGTGGCTTCCTCCTCGAGCCATTTCGTGAGCGTGGCGATGCGCTCGTTGGCATCGCGCACCACCATCACCGGCCGGCCGTCCTGATCGCGCACGGGCTGGCCTTTCTCGTCCAGAAGCGGGGTCTTTCCGGGGCGGACATTGGCCTTGACGTCAAAGGAGCGCTTGCGGTCCGTGCGGTCGATGCGGCCGAGCTTCTCCACCGGCGCGCGGGTGACGAAATTGGAGAGCGGCACCTGGCCGAGGGCGGTGGGCAGCTTCAGGCCATCGAGGGTGGAGAGGGTGCGGTCGCGCTCGGGCAGGCGCACCCGGATCTCGATCTCCTCGTCGGAAGTATCGACGCGCATGGTGTCCAGCAGGATGCCGCGGGTGACGAGCTGCACCATCGCCCCCGCCATCGCCGCATTGGCACCGAAGCGCCCTGCCTTTTCGGTATCGACCCGCACTTCCCAATCGATGCCGGGGAGCGGCAGGGTATCCTCGATGTCGTAGAGGCCGGCCGTGTGTTCGAACTTGCTGCGCACCATGCGGGTGGCTTCCTTCAGCGCCTCGAAATCATCGCCGCGCAGGCGCAGATGCAGGGGCTTGGCGGCGGCCGGGCCGCGGCCGGGCACGAAGATCTCGTATTTCAGCCCGGCGAGGCGCGAGAGGCGCTTGCGCAGGTTTTCGATCACCACATCGCCGTCAAGCTCCGGCCTGTCGGCGCGCTCCTCCCAGGGGATGAGCTCCATCTGGATCTGGCCGATGGTATCGCGGGGGGGCTGGAAGCCGCCGGTGTTCTGGTTGAGCCCGCCCTGGCCGGCGAAGGCGAAGGCCGTCTTGATGCCCGGCGTTTCCAGCACGATGCGCTCGACGGCGCGCACCAGATCGTCCTTCTCCTCGAGCGAGAGATTGCCGCGCTCGCGCACGAAGACGATCGCCTGCTCGGGCTCGCTCTCGACGAAGAACTGGGTGCCCAGATTGTGCTTGCCGTAGTAGGAGAACACCGCCATCACGAGGCCGATCACCACCGCGATGGCAATGATCGGCATCACCGGATTGCCGACGATGGCGTGGATGAAGCGGCCGAACAGGCTGCGCCGGTAGCCCGCGCGCACGGGGCGGGGCTTTTCGGGCGGTTTCAGGGCGCCGATGGTGATCGAGCTTGCCATCGCCGCCAGCATGAAGAGGAGCGTGCCGGGCAGGGCGGCGGCGAAGCCACCGGCGCCGGCGCCTGCCGCCAGCGGGGGGTAGAGCGCGGGATTGAGCGCCAGCATCAGCCCGGCGAACATGGCGATCACCGAAAGCGCCGCCAGCACGATGCGCAGCATGAGCGGGCGCGGGCGCAGGGCCTCGCGGATGCGCCCGAGCGCGCGCGAGATGCGCCCCGAAACCCCGCCCATCACCGGCAGATAGACGAGCGCCACCAGCAGGCTCGCGGACAGGACGAAGATCAGCGTCACCGGCAGCATCCCCATGAACTGCCCCGCCACCCCGGGCCAGAACAGCATCGGCAGGAAGGCGCAGAGCGTGGTGGCGGTGGAGGAGACGATCGGCCAGAACATCCGCTTCGCCGCTTCCACATAGGCATGCATCGGCCCCACGCCCTCGCTGATGCGCCTGTCGGCATATTCCACCACCACGATGGCGCCATCCACCAGCATCCCCACCGCGAGAATGAGGCCGAACATCACGATGTTGGAAATGGTGATTCCCATGATGGCGAGAAGCGCGAAGGTGAGAAGGAAGGAGGTGGGAATGGCGAAGCCCACGAGGAGCGCCGAGCGGGTGCCGAGGCTTGCCAGCACCACGATCATCACCAGCGCGATGGCCGTCAGCACCGAATTCTCGAGCTGGCGGATCATGCTGCCGACGATGCGGGACTGATCGTTGCTGGTGCTCATGTGCAGCGCGGCCCTGAGCTCGGGCGGCCATTCGGCGCGCGCCTTCTCCACCTCCGCACGCACCAGATTCGTGGTATCGAGGAGATTGAAGCCCTTGCGCTTCACCACCTGCAGCGCCACCGTGGGCGCGCCATTGAAGCGCGCCGTGCCGCGGCGATCCTCGAAGGTGAGGCGGATATCGGCGAGATCGCCAAGCGTTATCACCCTATCGCCGTTGGTCTTGACGGGAAGCGCCATCACGTCGCGCGGGCTCCTGAAGGAGGAGGGCAGCTTCACCGCGAAGGCGCCGGTGGGGTTTTCCACCTCGCCGGCGGGGATCAGCAGGTTGTTCTGGCGCACCACGTCGATCAGCTCGGCGGCGGTCACGTTATAGGCCTCGAGGCGCAGGGGGTCGATGGTCACCTCCACCATTTCATCGCGCAGCCCCGCGATGCCGGCCTCGAGCACCGGCTCGAGCGCCTCGAGGCGATCCTGAAGATCGCGCGCCACCTTGAGCATGGTGCGCTCGGGCACCGGCCCGGACAGATCGACGATGATCACCGGGAAGGCGGAGAAATTGATCTCGGAAATGGTGTATTTCTCGTAGCCGTCGGGGAACTTGGCTTCCGCCTTGGCCATGCGATCGCGCACGTCGGCGATGATCTTGTCCTTGTCCCAGCCGTAATCGAATTCGAGCGCCACGCCGGCGTAATTCTCGAGCGCGGTGCCGGAGATCTTTTTCAGCCCGTCGAGATCGGCGAGCTCGGTTTCCATCGGCCTGACGACAAGCCGCTCGGCATCCTCCGCCGAGATGCCGGGGAAGGGCACGGAGACGAACAGCGCGGCGATTTCGATATCCGGCTCGCCCTCCTTGGGCAGGCTCACATAGGCGATGGCGCCCGCGATCAGCGAAAGCAGGATGAAGGCCATCACCATGCGCGCGCGCGCGGCCGCCCAATCGACGATCCCGGTCATCCGCCGCTCCCCGCTGCTTCTGCTTCTTCCGCTTCGGAGGGCGCACCCACGCCATCGCCATCAACGGAGCGCGCCACTTCCACCGGCACGCCGTCCTTCACGTATTCCTGCCCGCGCACGATCACCTCCGCCGGATCGGGCAGGCCGGTGAGCCACACGCCTTCGGGCGTGTCGCGCAGGATGCGCACCGGCCTGAAGCGCACGATCCCCCGGGGTGTGCCTTCGCTCTCGGTGATGCCTTCGACGATGCGCAGCCCGAGCGCGCCATCGTCGTTGAGGGTGAGCGCCGATTGCATCACGAGATGGGCCGGGCGCGGCTCTGTCTCGATCAGGATTTCCGCCGTCTGCCCGGCGCGCACGGCCATGTCGCCATTGGCGGCTTCCACCTCCACGCGGAAGGTGCGGGTGAGGGGATCGGCACGCCGCGAGATGAAGCTGACTTGCCCGGTGAGGGTGCGGCCATCCGTGAGCCGCGCGAGGGCGCGCGCGCCGGGGCGGATGCGATCGACGGTGGTTTCGGGCACATGGCCCACGAGGCGGATGGGATCGAGATCGATCACCGTAGCGCAGGGCTGGCCTGGGCCGAGGAGGGCGCCAAGCTCGGCGGTATCCCCTTCAAGCAGGCCCGAAAAGGGCGCGCGGATCTCGGTGCGCGCAAGCTCGGCTTCGGCCGCCGCTACCGCCGCCTCGGCGGATTTCAGCGCCGCTTTTGCGGCGGTGGCGCGGGTCCTGGAGGTGAAGCCCGCATCCTTGAGGCGCGTGGCGGCGGTGTAGTTGATCCGCGCTTCCTCGAGGCGCGCGCGGGCCTCCGCGAGGCGGGCGGGGCGCACATCGGGATCGAGGCGGCAGAGGATCTGCCCTTCCTCCACGAGCGCGCCCTTGGAGAGCGGTTCGCCGATCACCCGGCCCGAGGTTTCCGCCATCACCGCCACGTCGTGCGCCGCTTCCGTCTGGCCGCGCAGGAGGACCATGTCTTCGAGCGGGCGGGCCTTGGAGCGGCTCACCACCACCCGGATGAGCGGCTTTTCGCCTTCTGCGGCACCTTTTTTGGCGCTTTCGGCTGCGCCTGCCGTGGCGTCATCGGGCGCGCCGGCCGCTGAGGCGCTCGCCGTTTCGCCCGCGCGGGGCGCTTCCCGCCGCCCGGTGAAGGCATCGAGCGCATCGCGTTCGAACACCAGGAGATACAGAAACCCGGCAACGAGCACCGCGGTGATGATCGGTAGTATTCTCATGCGGTTGGCCTGCCTGCCTTTCCCTGCGGTTTTGGCGGCGCTCCGGGGCATGTGCATATTGCCCGGTGGATGCCGCGATGCTGCCGCGATCTGAACTAACCGGTTCAGATTATCGCAGAGAAGCCAGCCTTGCAAGGCCCCGGGATGCGGGAAGGGAAGGGGAGGTGTTCGGCCTTTGCGCAAGGTAGCTCTTTCGCTGGTCAAGGGATGGCCCGAGGGTTGGCTCATGAGATGGCCCCGAGGGTTGGCATCAGGCAGGCTTCACGCTAAGAGGATGCGGGCCGAACAGCGGCGGGAAACGGGCGGAAAGCGGAGAAGCCAGTGAGCAACAACGAAAGTTTCATCGACGAAGTCACGGAAGAGGTGCGCCGCGATCGCCTTTTCAAGCTGATGCGCAAATACGGCTGGATCGCCATTCTCGCCATCCTGCTGCTGGTGGGCGGCGCGGCCTGGAACGAATGGCGCAAGGCGCAGGCGCGCGCGGCGGCCGAGGCGCTCGGGGATTCCATCCTCGCCGCGCTCGAGGAAGCGGATCCGGCGGCGCGCGCGAAGGCGCTTTCGGGGATAGAGGCAACGGGCGATACAAGCGCCGTCATCGCCATGCTGAAGGCGGATGCCGAGGCCGCGGCCGGCGATCGCAAAGGGGCGGGCGCGGTGCTTGAGGCGCTTGGCGCGGATGAGGGGCTTTCGCCCGTCTATCGCGACATGGCGCGCCTCAAGATGGTGATGCTCGCGGGCCCGGAGATGAGCGAAGAGGAGCGGCGCAAGGCGCTCGAGGCGCTGATCCGCCCCGGCGCGCCCTTCCGGCTGCTGGGCGAGGAGCAGCTTGCGGCGCTCGATATCGAGGCGGGGCGCAAGGCTGAGGCGATCGAGCGGCTGCGCGCCATCTATGAAGACAGCGAGGCCGGGCCGGACATGCGCCAGCGTGTGGGCCAGTTGATCATCGCGCTTGGCGGCACGCTCGAAAGCACGTGACCGCGCCCCTTCGGGATGCTATCCCGAGCGCGGGCGCCGGGCCGTCCGGCCGGGTGACTGGCGGGATGGCCTGCGGGGCGATCGGAATGAAGAGGGTGTGAAGGCAAATGGGGCTGGGTATGATGGTTTTGCGGGGGATCAGGGGCGCGCGCGCGCCGCTCATGCTGGCAGCGGGCATGGCTCTGGCGTTGGCGGGCTGCGGCGAGCGGGAACTGATCCTGCCCGGCAAACGGCTCGATATTCGCGCCCCGCTAGATGCGGCAGGCGCGGGGGGGCAGGAGGCCGCCGGAAACCGCGCCCTGCCGATCAGCCTGCCGGCGCCCGTCAATCTCTCCGCCTGGCCCCAGCGCCTCGGCAACAGCGCCCATCACCTTACGCATCTCGCTTTCGCTCCCCAGCCGAAGATGCTGTGGTCGGCTTCCATCGGGGCGGGCAACAGCCGCAAGTTCCGCATCACCGCCGATCCTGTGGTGGCGGAGGGGCGCATCTTCACACTCGATTCGCGCGCCGGCGTGATGGCGCATTCGCTTGCGGGCAAGGCGCTCTGGCGCACGGATATCACCCCCCCCGGCGAGCGCGCGGGCCAGGCCTCGGGCGGGGGGCTGGCGATCGGGGGGGATGTGCTTTTCGTCACCTCCGGCTATGGCGAACTGGTGGCGCTCGATGCGGCGACGGGGGCGCTCAGGTGGCGCCAGAAGCTCGATGCCGCGGCCACCGGCGCGCCGGCGGTGAAGGAGGGGATCGTCTATGTGGTTTCGCGCGACAACCGCGCCCTGGCGATCGATGCGAAGAACGGCC
>JALVEX010000218.1 GCA_027030435.1 Paracoccaceae bacterium | reverse complement strand
GGAAAGCATCGTCCATTTCATCGCCTTCGGCGAACACTGGATATCGCAGGAGCATGGCGTTCATCCCTTCGAACCCGGCCAGCGCACCGTGATGCATGCCGACATGAGCCGCGCCTTCTATTTCCATTCCGACGGCCGCCTCGCCCCTGCCCCGGCCGGCACGGCGGGCGGCGAACCGGAAGCCAGGGAGATCGCGTGATGGCCAGGATCACCCTAGAAAACCTGCGCCACAGCTACAGCGCCTCCCCCTCGGGCGCAGAGGACTGGGCGCTGAAGGAAATCAATCTCGAATGGCAGGACGGCGGCGCCTATGCCCTTCTCGGCCCCTCGGGCTGCGGCAAGACGACCCTTCTCAACATCATCTCGGGGCTCCTGCGCCCCAGCGAGGGGCGGGTGCTGTTCGATGGCGAGGACGTCACCCCGCTGCCACCCGAGAAGCGCCAGATCGCACAGGTATTCCAGTTCCCCGTCGTCTATGACACGATGAGCGTGTTCGACAATCTCGCCTTCCCGCTGCGCAATCGCGGCGTGGCCGAGGATGTGGTGCGAGGACGGGTGCGCGAGATCGCCGAGATGACGGATCTCGCCGCCATGCTCGATCAGCGCGCCGCGGGGCTCACGGCCGACGGCAAGCAGAAGATCTCGCTCGGGCGGGGGCTCGTGCGCGAAGACGTGAACGCGATCCTGTTTGACGAGCCCCTCACCGTGATCGATCCGCATCTGAAATTCCAACTCCGCTCCAAGCTCAAGGAGCTGCACCACCGCGTGCCAAAGACCATGATCTACGTGACACACGATCAGACCGAAGCCCTCACCTTCGCCGATCAGGTGGTGGTGATGAACATGGGCGAGGTGGTGCAGACGGGCACGCCCGAGGAGCTTTTCGAGCGCCCCCGTCACACCTTCGTCGGCCATTTCATCGGCTCGCCCGGCATGAACGTGATCCCCTGCACGGTGGAGGGGGGCCGGGTGCTGGTCGAGGGCACCGCCTTCGAAACGGCCAACCCGCCCCCGCCCGGCGCGCCCGAAGGGGTGTTCGAGATTGGCATCCGCCCCGAATTTCTGCGGCTTGCCGAAAGCGGCGTGCCCGCCACGCTCAACAGCGTCGCCGATGCCGGGCGCTTCCGCATCGCCGATGTCATCTGCCTTGGCCACCGCCTCAAGCTCCTGGTGCCCGAGGGGCGGGAGATCCCCGCCACGGATCTGCGGCTTGCGTTCGATCCGGCCCATACCTGGCTCTATCGCGATGGCTGGCTTGCCGGCCGGGAGGAAACCTCATGAACAGGATCGTCAATCAGAAAGCGTGGTTCTTCGTGCTGCCGGTGCTGGTGCTGGTGGCCTTCAACGCCATCATCCCGCTGATGACGGTTGTCAACTATTCGGTGCAGGAAACCTTCGGCGACAACGTGTTCTTCTGGTCGGGGCTCACCTGGTTCGAGGATATCCTGCGCTCGGAGCGCTTTCACGCATCGCTCACCCGCCAGGCGATCTTCACCGGCTCGATCCTCCTGATCGAGGTGCCGCTTGGGGTGCTGATTGCGCTTGCCATGCCGCGCAGGGGGATCTGGGTCTCCGTCTGCCTCGTGCTGATGGCGATGCCGCTCCTCATCCCGTGGAACGTGGTCGGTGCCATGTGGAACATCTTCGCGCTCCCCAATATCGGCCTCCTCGGCAAGGCGCTCAATGCCATGGGTTTCGATTACAACTACACCCGCCAGGTGGGCGATGCGTGGTTCACCCTGATCCTGATGGACGTGTGGCACTGGACATCCCTGGTGGTGCTTCTGGCCTATGCCGGGCTGGTTTCGATCCCCGATGCCTATTACCAGGCGGCGAAGATCGACGGCGCCAGCCGCTGGGCCATCTTCCGCTACATCCAGCTGCCGAAGATGAAGCGGGTGCTCACCATCGCCATCCTCCTGCGCTTCATGGACAGCTTCAACATCTACACCGAACCCGTGGTGCTGACGGGCGGCGGCCCCGGCAACGCCACCACGCTCCTTTCCATCGATCTGGTGAAGATCGCGCTCGGGCAGTTCGATCTGGGGCCGGCGGCGGCGATGTCGCTCATCTACTTCCTGATCATCCTGCTCCTGAGCTGGATCTTCTACACCGTGATGACGCGAAACGAGGAGGGCTGAAGATGCGCGCGAAATGGCTGGTGCCCACGCTCTATATCCTTTTCCTCATGCTGCCGATCTACTGGCTGGTTTCGATGTCGTTCAAGACGACGAACGAGATCCTCGGCAATTTCACCCTCTGGCCGCAGAACCCGACTCTTGAGAACTACCGCGTGATCTTCACCGATCCCAGCTGGTACATGGGCTATGTGAATTCGATCAGCTACGTGACGCTGAACACGATCATATCCGTGACCGCCGCGCTGCCGGCCGCCTATGCCTTTTCGCGCTACCGCTTCCTCGGCGACAAGCACCTCTTCTTCTGGCTGCTGACGAACCGCATGGCACCGGCGGCCGTGTTTGCCCTGCCGTTTTTCCAGCTCTATTCCGCCATCGGGCTGTTTGATACATATCTCGCGGTGGCGCTGGCCCATACGCTCTTCAACGTGCCGCTTGCGGTGTGGATCCTCGAGGGCTTCATGTCGGGCGTGCCGAGGCAGCTTGACGAAACCGCCTATATCGACGGCTATTCCTTCCCCCGTTTCTTCATCCGCATCTTCATCCCCACCATCAAGGCCGGGGTGGGCGTGGCGGCCTTCTTCTGCTTCATGTTCTCCTGGGTGGAACTGCTGCTCGCCAAAACCCTCACCGCCGTCGCCGCCAAGCCCATCGCCGCCACGATGACGAAAACCGCCTCGAGCTCGGGCTACGAGCTTGGCCTGCTGGCGGCCGCCGGCACGCTCACCATCATCCCCGGCGCGATCGTGATCTGGTTCGTGCGCAACTACATCGCCAAGGGCTTTGCCCTCGGGCGCGTCTGAAGGAGGCCCTGA
>JALVEX010000217.1 GCA_027030435.1 Paracoccaceae bacterium | reverse complement strand
GTTGGCGAAAGCGGCTCGGGCAAGACGACCCTCGCCCTTGCCATCATGCGGCTGATCCGATCCGAAGGGCCGATCGTGTTCATGGGCGAACATATCGAGAAATGGCAGGCCCGCGATCTGCGCCCGCTGCGGGCGCGGATGCAGATCGTCTTTCAGGATCCCTATGGCTCGCTTTCCCCGCGCATGACGGTGGAGGAAATCATCAGCGAGGGGCTAGGTGTGCATGGCGTGCCGGAAGGCCGCGATCCCCGGGAAATGGTCGAGGAGATCATGGAGGAAGTGGGCCTCGATCCGGCTTCCATGCACCGCTATCCGCATGAGTTTTCCGGCGGCCAGCGCCAGCGCATCGCCATTGCGCGCGCCATGATCCTGCGCCCGCGCCTCGTGGTGCTCGACGAGCCCACCTCGGCGCTCGACATGACGGTGCAGGTGCAGATCGTCAATCTCCTGCGCGATCTGCAGAAGCGCCACCGCCTCGCCTATCTCTTCATCAGCCATGATCTGCGCGTGGTGCGCGCGCTTTCGCACAAGGTCATGGTGATGAAACGCGGGGATGTGGTCGAATCAGGCCCGACGCAGCAGATCTTCGAAGCCCCGAAAACGGCCTATACCCGCGCCCTCATGGCGGCCGCCTTCGATCTCAGGGCCGTCGAGGGTGGGGGGATCTGAACCGAAGGCCCCTTCATCTTGGCGAAAATACTCCCGCCGGAGGCATGAAATCTCTTCCCCGACGGATACCGCAAGCGCTTCAGATAGCGGCGCTGTGCCCCGCCTTCGAGAGGTCATAGGCGTCGAAGGCGCGCGCGATCATGCGGGTAAGAGGGCGCACCTCGGGCGGCAGTTCGAAGCCGCGCTCGGTGATCTCCGGCAAGCCTTCGAAAGTCTCGGCGGCGGCGCGGAACATGGCTTCGAGTGCATCAGGCGCGATATCGAAGCGTTCCAGTATCTCGCTCCGGTCGATGCGGAAATCGCACATCAGTGCTTCGATCATGCGTCCGCGCAGATGATCCTCCGGGCTGAATACATGCCCTCGCGTGGTCGCGAATTCCCCGGCCTGAATGGCTTTCGCATATTGCGAGGTGGCCGGCGCATTTTGCGCGTAGCCCTGCGGGAAGCGGGAGATGGCAGAGGCGCCGAGCCCGATCAGCGCCGTTGCCGTGTCATCCGTGTAGCCCTGGAAATTGCGCCGCAGCCGCCCCTCGCGCCGGGCAATGGCCAGGCCATCCGACGGCACGGCAAAGTGATCGATGCCGATCTCCTCGTAGCCGTCCCACACGAACAGCTTGCGCGCCGTTTCGAAAAGCGCGAGGCGCTGCTGGGGTGAGGGCAGGGCTTCAGCGGGGATCATCGTCTGGCGCCGGGCCATCCAGGGCACATGGGCATAGCCGTAAAGCGCCACCCGATCCGGCGAGAGGCTCAGGAGCTTCTGCACGCTTTCGGCAATGCGCGTGTTGTTCTGGTGGGGCAGGCCGTAGAGGATATCGGCATTGAGGCTGTCCACTCCGGCCGCGCGGATCATGTCGGCTGCGGATTTCGTGATGTCGTAGCTCTGGATGCGGCCGATCACCTTCTGGATTTCCTCATCGAAATCCTGCACTCCGATGGAGGCGCGGTTCATCCCCGCATCGGCAAGGGCGCCAATCCGTGCGGCGTCGATCTCGTTGGGATCGATCTCCACGGAAAATTCACCGCCTTCTGCCATCGGGGCCACCGAGAAGATCGCCTCGGCCAGTTCGCGGATCATGTCGGGCTCGAGCAGCGTGGGCGTGCCTCCGCCCCAGTGCAGGCGCGAAAGGCGAACGCCCGCAGGCAGCCGCTCGCCCAGCATTGCGATCTCGCGTTTCAGCGTGTCGAGATAGCTGCGCACCGGGGTGGCTGACCGGGTGCCCTGGGTGCGGCAGGCGCAGAACCAGCACAGTCGCCGGCAGAAGGGGATGTGGACATAGAGCGATATCTCGGCGCCTGCGGGGATTTCGCCGATCCAGCGGCCGAATTCACCCGCCCCCACGCCGCCGGCGAAATGAGGCGCGGTGGGGTAACTCGTGTATCGTGGAACCTTTGCGTCAAACAGCCCCAGGCGGTCGAGTTGTGCTTCATGTATCATTGCCATAGGATATCCCTGAAGACAGCTCGACAACCTTGATCGAGATCAATAGCGCGCGAACGGAAGATGCCTGACATGACCACAGCCATCAAGAGATGTGGCGAATGCCCCATCCGCCACCGTGCATTATGCGCGCGCTGCGAGCCGCCCGAGCTTGAAGAGCTCGATACGATGAAATTCTATCGCAGCTTCGAAGCCGGGCAGACCGTTGTCTGGGCCGGTGACAGGATGGATTTCATGGCCTCTGTCGTATCCGGCATCGCCTCCCTTTCCCAGACGATGGAAGATGGCCGCACCCAGATCGTCGGCCTGCTGCTGCCGAGCGATTTCCTCGGCCGGCCGGGGCGCGAATTCGCTACCTATGATGTCACGGCCACGACCGATCTCGTGATGTGCTGTTTCAGAAGGAAGCCGTTCGAGGCTTTCATGGCCCGCACCCCGCATCTGGCCAACCGGATGCTGGAGATGACGCTGGACGAACTGGACGCCGCACGTGAATGGATGTTGCTTCTCGGGCGCAAGACGGCGCGCGAGAAGATCGCCAGCCTCTTCGTGATCATTGGCCGGCGTGATGCGGCGCTCAAGCTGAAGGAAACGGATGGGGAGCTTGCCTTCGATCTTCCGCTCACCCGCGAGGCCATGGCTGATTACCTTGGCCTCACGCTGGAAACCGTGAGCCGCCAGATATCTGCCTTGAAGCGCGAAGGATTGATAAGGCTCGAGGGCAAGCGCCGCATCGTGATCCCGGATTTTCAGGCCCTGATGGCCGAAACGGGGGATGATTGCGATGGCGGGATCATAGGCTGAGCCGCCATCGCCCGCATTGCCGGCTCAATGCGCCATGAATAC
>JALVEX010000216.1 GCA_027030435.1 Paracoccaceae bacterium | reverse complement strand
CCAGTTCGAGATCGGGATACTCGCGGCGCAGAAGCGGCAGCAAAGCGGGCAGAATATAGGGGGCAATCGAGGGTATCACGCCAAGCGCCAGCCGCCCGGAAAGGCGCGCGCGCCGGCTTCTTGCGTGATCCTCCATGTCGCGCACATCTGCCAGCACCTTTCTCGCCCGTTCGGCGATCTCGCGGCCCATCGGGGTAAGCCGGACGGCCCCCCTCCCCCGCTCGACAAGCGCCTGCCCAAGGGTTTCCTCGAGCTCCTTCACCTGCTGTGAAAGCGCTGGCTGCGTGATGGCGCAGATGTCAGCGGCCCGTCCGAAATGCCGGGCACGGGCAAGGGCTTCGAAATAGCGGAGCTGGCGCAGGGTAATCATCAGTATTCCTTATCGTCAGATAAAGATAATACCATTGGCCCTTATCGCGCAAGGCGCCTATTCTCAGTTCCAGAACATTTCCCCGAAACGTTAAAAGGAGGATCCCATGACCACGCGCAAGACCCTCACCACGACAGCCGGCGCCCCCGTGCCCGACAATCAGAACAGCATCACCGCCGGCCCCCGCGGCCCGCTCCTGATGCAGGATTACCAGCTTCTGGAAAAACTCGCCCACCAGAACCGCGAGCGCATCCCCGAGCGCACGGTCCATGCCAAGGGCTGGGGGGCATATGGCACACTGAAGATCACCGGCGATATTTCGAAATACACCTGCGCCAAGGCCCTGCAGCCGGGTGCTGAAACGCCGATGATCGCGCGCTTTTCCACCGTCGCCGGCGAGCAGGGCGCGGCCGATGCCGAGCGCGACGTGCGCGGCTTTGCGCTGAAATTCTACACCGAGGATGGCAACTGGGACATGGTCGGCAACAACACGCCCGTGTTCTTCGTCCGCGATCCGATGAAGTTCCCCGATTTCATCCACACCCAGAAGCGCCATCCGCGCACCAATCTGCGCTCGCCCACGGCGATGTGGGATTTCTGGTCGCTCAGCCCGGAATCCCTGCATCAGGTAACGATCCTGATGTCGGATCGCGGCCTGCCCAAAAGCCCCATGCACATGAACGGCTACGGCTCTCACACCTATTCCTTCTGGAACGAAGCCGGCGAGCGCGCTTGGGTGAAATTCCATTTCAAGACGGAGCAGGGCCATGATTTCCTGACCGACGAGCAGGCCGCCGAGGTGATCGGGCGCACGCGCGAAAGCTATCAGGAGCAGCTTTTCGGCGCCATCGAGGAAGGCAATTTCCCGCGCTGGAAATTCTACGTGCAGATCATGCCCGAGGAGGAGGCGGAAAAGACGCCCTACAATCCCTTCGATCTCACCAAGGTCTGGCCGCACGGGGATTATCCGCTGATCGAAGTGGGCGTGATGGAGCTCAACCGCAACCCGGACAACTACTTCACCGAGATCGAAAACGCCGCCTTCAGCCCCTCCAATATCGTGCCTGGCATCTCCTGGAGCCCCGACAAGATGCTCCAGGCGCGCATATTCTCCTATGCCGATGCGCACCGCCACCGCCTCGGCACCCATTACGAAACCCTGCCGGTGAATCGCCCCCGCTGCCCGGTGCATCACTATCACCGCGACGGCGAGATGAACACATACGGCGGCCTCGCCTCCGGCAATCCGGATGCCTATTACGAGCCCAATTCCTTCAACGGGCCGGTCGAGGATCCGCGCGCCAAGGAGCCGCCGCTGAAGATCTCCGGCGATGCCGATCGCTACGATCACCGCGAAGGGAATGACGATTTCACCCAGCCCGGCAATCTCTTCCGTCTGATGAGCGCGGAAGAGCAGGAACGGCTGTTCGGCAATATCGCACGCGCCATGCAGGGCGTGCCGGAAGAGATCCAGCGCCGCCAGATCGCGCTTTTCGCAAAATGCGATCCGGCCTATGGCGCAGGGGTGGAGCGCGCGCTCGGCCTTTCCTGATCATTTCCCGCCTGTCCCCCGGCCGGGGGGCGGGCGCTCAGCCCTCCGGGGTGGCGCCCAGATGGCGCTCGCCCCTCTCACGTGCCAGCCGGATCTGGCGCTGGCGCTCGCGGAAACGCTCCTTGCGCGCTTCGCTCGTCTCGCCATGGCAGAGATGGCAGCTCACGCCTTCCTCGTATTCGGGGCGTTGCCTATCCTCCGGCATCAGCGGGCGGCGGCAGGCATGACACAGGATATGCGGGCCTTCCTTCAGCCCGTGCTCAATGCTCACACGCCCGTCGAACACGAAACAGGCGCCATTCCACAGGCTTTCCTCCGGCGGCACTTCCTCGAGATATTTCAGGATGCCACCCTTCAGGTGGTAAACCTCGTCAAACCCCTGCCCGAGCAGGAAATTGGTGGATTTCTCGCAGCGGATGCCGCCGGTGCAGAACATCGCGATGCGCTTGTTGTGGAAGCGGTGTCTGTTTTGCGCCCACCATTGCGGGAATTCGCGAAAGCTCTTCGTCTGCGGATCCACCGCACCCTCGAAACTGCCGATCGCCACCTCGTAATCGTTGCGGGTATCGATCACCACCACGTCTTCGGCGCTGATGAGTTCGTTCCATTCCGCGGGCTCCACGTAATGGCCGGTGCCCGCGCGCGGATCCACATCGGGCTGGCCCATGGTCACGATCTCGCGCTTGAGGCGCACCTTCATGCGGCCGAAAGGCATCTCGCGCGCCGTGCTTTCCTTGTGCTCGAGATCGGCGCAGCCGGGAAGGGCCCGGATATGGGCAAGCAGGGCATCGATGCCTTTGCGTGGCCCGGCAACGGTGCCGTTGATCCCCTCGCGCGCCAAGAGCAGGGAGCCCCGGATCCCTTCCCGCCGGCAAAGCTCGAGGAGCGGCCCCCTCAGCGCGGCGGGATCTTCGAAGCGGGTGAAATGATAGAGAGCGGCAACGGTGAACATGGGGCCCCTCCTAGCGCCGCCGGGAACCCGGATCAATAGGGCCTGGCTTGACAAGCCCGCATCTTCGGCCACATCGAGAGCGCAGGAGGTT
>JALVEX010000215.1 GCA_027030435.1 Paracoccaceae bacterium | reverse complement strand
GCGCCCACGTTATTGGGGAAATACACCGGGATGTGCTTGTAGACGGCGGCCTTGCCGAGGCTCATCACGAAGCCGAGAACCACGGTCAGGAAGACGAAGAAGTAGAGCGGGATGCCGAAGGTGAACTCGATCGTCACCGGCGTGCCGTCGGGCTTCGGGATCGCCTGCACGATATAGGTCGTCTGCGGATAGCTCATTATGAAGAGCACGATCGCCGAGACGATGAAGGTCAGGTACATCACGAAGCGCGCGCCCCACACATCCGCCATCCAGCCTCCCAGGGCCCGGAAGATCGAGCCGGGCAGGCTGTACATGCCGGCAAAAAGGCCCGCCATCGTCAGCGGCACGCCATAGGCGCCCACGTAGTAGCGCGGCAGGAAGGAGGCGAGCGCCACGAAGCCGCCGAAAACGAAGAAGTAATAGGTGGCGAAACGCCAGACCTGGATATTCTTCAGCGGTTCCAGCTGCTGGACGGCGGAGGCCGGCTTTTCGCCGGTGAGCTTCTGGCGCTTGCGCACCGGATCCTCCGGCGCGAGGAAATAGAACAGGATCGCCGTGGCGATGAGCACCACCGCGTAGATGCGCGCCGTGTTTTCCCAGCCATAGGCGAGCACGAGGAAGGGCGCCACGAAGTTCGTGACCGCCGCGCCCACGTTGCCGGCGCCGAAGATGCCGAGCGCCGTGCCCTGCCTTTCCGCCTCGAAGAAGCGCGAGACATAGGCGATGCCGATGATGAAGGAGCCGCCGGCGAGGCCAAGGCCCAGGGCCGCCATCAGGAATACGGGATAGGAATGCACGCTGGCCAGCAGCCAGACCGAAATGGCCGTCACCAGCATCTGAAGCGGCAGCATCAGCCGCCCGCCGTACTGATCCGTCCAAACGCCGAGGAAGATCCGGCTCAGCGAGCCGGTCAGCACCGGGGTTGCCACCAGAAGGCCGAACTGGGTTTCGTTCAGCCCCAGATCCTGCTTGATCCTGACCCCGATGATCGAAAAGATCGTCCAGACCGCGAAACAGACGGTAAAGGCGAATGTGCTCAGGCCCAAAGCCCTGTATTGCTGGCTGCGGGTGACCCCTTCAAGCTCATGCATCTCCGTTCCCTCCTTCCGGTTTTTTCGGGCTTCCGTGGCTTCGCCCGCGCGCAAACATGGCCAGAACATCCGCGCGCGCGTTTTGACAAAAATCAAGAAACCGGGTTTTTCCGTTAAAAATAAATGGCTTGCCGAATTTTTTCGGGTAAACGATTGCGCTATTCGAATTGCCGGGATCACAAGCCCCCTGCATTTGCTTGACCTCGGGCGCTTTTGCGCTTGATATTTGTCAAACAGGGGCAGAGGACAGGCATCGATGACCAGATTCGAAGAAATTCGCTCGCTTCCCCTTTTCGCCGGGATCGGGGATGAGGCATTCGCCGCCCTGACGCGCGGCGCCTATGTGCAGAATTTCCCCCCTGCCGTCGATCTCATCAACGAAGGCGAGACAGCCGATTTCCTCTATATCGTTGCTTCCGGCAGCGTCGAGCTTTACGCCGGCTGGAACGGACGGGAGACGTCAGTGGCATTCCTGAGGCCGTATGATACCTTCATTCTCGCGGCAACGATCAAGAACGCCCCCTATCTGATGTCGGCCCGCACGATGACGAAATCCCGCCTCATCATGATCCCTTCCGAAAACGTGCGCAGCATCTTCGAGACCGATACGGAATTCGCCCGCGCCATCGTCAGCGAACTGGCCAAGTGCTACCGCGCCTCGGTGCGCAATCTCAAGAACGAGAAGCTGCGGACAGCCGTGGAGCGGCTGGCAAATTACATCGTCAAGCACTATCGGCGCGAGGGCGAAGACGGCCATTTCGATCTGCCCGTCGAAAAGCGCAAGCTCGCCGCGCGCCTCGGCATGACCCCGGAAAACCTCTCGCGCGCCTTTTCCGCCCTGAAGAACCATGGCGTCGAGGTCGAGGGCTCGCGGATAACGATCCGGGAGCCCGAACGCCTGATCGCCTTTGCAAAGCCCGATCCGCTGATCGACAAGGAGGAAACCCGGGAGAGCCCGCGCGCGCCATCGGGAATCGCGTGAAGGATCCGCTCCGATCGGGCCGGCCCGCGGGCATGGCGCGCAGATTGGCAGGCCGTGGCATCCGTTTTCCGCACCTCCTGGCTACGGATGGTCGGGCTTGCCCCTGCTGCCGCCGCGCCCGATGCCGATGGTGATGTTGACACAGCCAAGGCCCGGTATGCGGGGGCGCCCGTTGGGGCAGATGGCGCGTTCGCGCTTCACGCAGCCCTTGCCCTTCACGTAACGCGTGCCCCTGGGGCAGCTTTCGGGCGCCGGGGCGGGCTTGGGCGTGCTGATCGCGACATCCCCGCGCCACTTCACGCAGCCCTTGCCCTTCACGAAGCGCGTGCCCCTGACGCAGCCGCAGGCGGTTTCGCTGCGCTGATACATGCGCGCATAGCGGCAGACGCATTCCCCGCCGCGGGCAACCGTCGTGGCACGATCGCAGCGCAGGGCCGCTTCCGGCATGGGCGGCAGATCGACGCTGGCGCAGCTTTGTGCCTCCTCCCCGGCCGCGGCCAGCCCGAGCGCGGCGAAAAGCTCCGGCGTGATCCTGCCGGTCTGTTCCATGCCGAGCCGGGATTCGAGGGCCCGGATGCCGGCGCGGGTCTTGCGGCCGGGCTTGCCGTCCACGGGGCCGCCATCAATGCCCCTTTCGAGCATGATGCGCTGGATCAGCATCGCCTGGGCGCGCGCGCTCCGGGGCACGCCGAGGCTGGCGCAATTCTCGAATTTGCCGCCCTTGGCGAGGCCGGGGATGGTGAGCGCGATCGAAAGCGGCAGGCTTTCGCCCGGCGCCAGCGCGGCCTCTGGCGCAAGGCAGCTCGTGCCCTCTCCATCTGCCGGGTTGCAGGCCCAGCCCTCGCCCGAGGCGGAGGCGCTGAGGGGCGCGGGCTTGCCGAAGCTTTCGCCAAGCGCGATCGGGCCGGCGAAAGGCGCGTTGCCGGTGTTTTCCACCGTGATGGCGAATGCGCAGCCGTAGCTGCGGGCCGCCGTATCCACCGTGCAGGGCCCTGCGGCGCTCTTGGTGAGCGTGAGATGCGGTGCGGGGGCTTCGCTGCTGCGCTGGCCGAATTCGCGGGTTTCGTCATCGCAGGCCTGGCCGAGCGTGGAGGCGTGCTGGGGATCGGAATGCCATGTGGCGTCAGCGCAGTTGCGCCAGTGCATGTCGGTGCCATCGCTGGCGCCGGTCACGATCACGTCGATCACCGCGCTGTCGCCGGTGGTGAAATCGGCGCTTGCGACCGTGCAATACGGAACGGGCGAGAGCGTGCAGCTCCAGCCATTGGCCGAGGTGGTGAGCGACGTCACCGCGCCAGTGCCACCGGTGAGGGGCGCGAAATTGTCGCCGATGGAGAGCGCGCCGGTGAAATCATTGAGGGCGGTAACGCTGATGGTGCAGTGCATTGCCGGAATCGGCTGGCTCCCCGGCTGGGTGACGGTGATCGGATCGCAGGCCTTTTCGAGCGCGATTTCGGGCGCGACGGGCGGCGGATCCATGCCATCGCCCGGCACGGTGACGCAGGCGTTGTTGTTGGTTGCGTCCAATTCGGGCAGCGGCTGGGCGCTGCCGGGCGCATGGGCGGCGACGGCGGCGCAATTGGTGCTGTCCACCGTCGGATCGTTGATCGCCGGCCACAGGATCGCCGGCAGGGTGACACCGGCGGCGACATTGCCGGTGAGCGTGTAGGAGCAGCTCCAGGAGGTGCCGCTCATGGAGCAGTTCCAGGCGCCGGTGGCCACTGGCGGGCCGAAGGGGGTAAGGCCGGACTGTCCGCCCGCCGGATCGGTGACGGTGATGGTCGTGCCGGCGGGCACCGGGCCGGCGGGGATCGTCACCTCCACCACATAGCCGTGGGGCGGCAGGCCCGAATCGGGATTGTAGTAGAGGAAATCGGCGCCGGTTTTCCATTGCTTGTCGATCGCCAGATCGAAGCTCGCCTGCGGCTCATCGCCGGCATCATCCGTGGGCACATCGAACCAGGCGCAGGCCTGATCCATGCCCCCGCCCCCGGCGATCACGCTCATGATCTCGGGGGGAAATGCGGGGGGGCTGGCGAAGGAATCGAAGGAATAATCCCCCGGCGCGATGCCGCTGCCGGCGGGCATGCTGTAGATGCTGGCGCAGTTTTCGCCGGTGTTGGTAACCACCTGTCCGCCCGGCGTGAGGGGGGTGATGGCGATGGTGTAGGTGATCGAACCATTGGCCGGCAGATTGATCGGCACCACGCAGGCCAGCGGATTGGCCGGCAGGCCGCTGCCGCAGCCGGCGGTGGCCGGGCTGACGGAGGTGACGGCGAAATTCTGCACATTGGTGCCGTCCATCAGCAGCACATTGCCGCTGAAGGGCTGATCGCCGGTGCTGATGGTGATGGTAAATTCGCAAGCCTGATCGGGCGCGCATTCTTCGGGGCCTGTCTTTTCCACCGAAAGCCGGGTGGGGCCGACCTCGGCCGTATGGCAATCTTCGGACATGCTGCCATTGTCGGCATACAGGCTCACGCAGTTTTCCAGCGTGAAATCGCCTTCGCCATCGAAGGGCGGCAGCACGTAGCTCACGGTGATCGTGGTGCTCTGGCCGGCGGGCAGATCGAGCGGGAAATCGCAATTGCCGCTCTGCAGCTCCTGGGGCGTGCACAGGGCGGGGGAGACTGGGCCGAAATGGCCGCTGCTGCCCGGCCCTTGCGTGCCGCTGCTCCAGTTCAGATCGGGCGCATCGTCAAGGCTCACGTTGCCATCGAAATCGCCGCCGGAGGTGTTGGTGATCGTATAGGTGAAAACACAGGGCTCGCCGAAATGGCAGATCTCGGGGCCGGTCTTCTCGATCTCCAGTCGCGCGTCCGTGTTCTGCCAGCAATCCTCGGCTTCGAGCCCGCCGATGCTGGCGCGGGCGCAATTCTCCATGCCCGGCAGGAGCGGCAACCCCTCGCCGGCAATGGCCGGGATCAGGATCGTGGAAGTCCAGTCGGCCCAGTCGGCGCCGGGCTCGTCCGCGCCGGTGATCGTGCAGCCGATGGACGAGGGCGGGTTTGCCTGGCTGCACTGCCAGTTGTCGCTCGAGGAGACATTGGGGAATACTCCGCCGCCTTCAGTTACCCAGTCATCCAGCACGATCGGATCGGCGCTGGTGGGGGGCGGACCCTCGTAATGCACGGTGATTTCGCACATCGGCAGGCCCTGAATTTCATCGCCCACGGTCGGGCATGTCTTTTCCACCTCGAGCACCGGGGGCTTCTCGCAGACGAAATCCTCCGGGATCTGCACTTCGATCTCGCCCATGCAGCACTTGTCGAGCCCCGGCGCGCTGCCGCCGCCGGTGTGGACGGCATCGAGCAGCAGGCTCACCGTCTGCCCCGGCGTGGCGCCCCCCAGCGTGACGGAGAGCGGGAGGCCGCCCGCCGGCGTGCTCATGGCGATGCCCGGGGTCAGCACGGAAATATCCACCTGATCCGGGGTGAAGCTGCCCAGCGGGCTGGTGAGGGTGACGACCGGCTCGCCGATGGTTTCATCGCAGCTCACCTCCGCCTCGAATGCCGTGCACTGGGGAAGGGCAGGCGGCTCGGGCGGCGGTGGCGGCGCGGGCAGATCGATATGCGCGCAGGATTGGGAGATCGGCCGCGGCTCGGCGCCGGCGATCTCGTAGGAGCCATCGGCGCAATTGTAGACAAAGCCGCTGGTGCTCGCCGGGATCGTCATCGTGATGTCGATCCCGGTGGCGCCGGAGGCCGGGATCGCGGCCTGCGGCAGCGTGCAATCGACATCGAGCGAAGAGCCGGTGCTTGTATCGCTGCAGGCCCAGGGCTCTGCGGAGGAGATATTGGTGAGCGTGGCGGTGGGCACCGTCAGGCTGTCATGAATGAGGATCTGGGTGGGAAAGGGCGCGGTGGCCTGTATGGCCAGATGGCACTGGAGAAGGAAATCGCCGTTGGCATCGAAGGTGATCGGCTCGCAGAGCTTCTGCACTTCGGCGCCTGTCTGCGGGCCGGGATCATAGCCGCCGTTCGAGATCACCTGGGCATTGGAGCCCCCCGCGGCGAGGCAGAGGAACGCGGCCAGCGCAAGCGCGCCGCGGGTGAAGATCCCGTTTTTCATCCTACTGCTCCTTCACTTCGCAGGCCGCATCAGGCAGGCGGAAATTCACCGTGGCGTTGCAGCAATCATAGGGATCGCCGCCGGCGGCCTCGGCGCTGTCATAGGCGCAGAGATCGATCTGGCCGGCCTGCCCCGGCGCCAGCCCCGTGAGGGGGATTGACGTGCTGGCGGGCATCGGGGTCTGCCTTGGCAGGGAAGTGAGGGCGCCGGCCGGATCATCGAGCTTCAGCCAATCGAGATTGCCGGCGGTGGCGGTCATGGCGATATCGAGCACCCAGGTGCCGGTGGCTTCGTCGCAGCGGAGATCGCTTTTCTTCACGGTGCATTGTCCGCCGCCATCATGGTCGGGCAGGCAGAGCGAGGGATTGAGCAGACACAGAAGCAGGACGCAGCTTCCGCCGGGGCAGAGATCGGGCGTTTTCGGCAGATCGGATAGATCGGCAAGCTTCGCGGGCAGCCGCGCCGGCGCGCCGCCGCCAGCCCCGTGGCAGCCCAGCACCTCCACATCGCCCATATGGCCGGAGATCTGATCTATCGGGGCATCGGCCTCGCCACGATCGAGGAAATAGGAGATCCAGGGCGGGCTGTTATGCGCCCGGCCAAGCGCCACGGGCTGGGCCTGCAGGCCGTCCAGATCCAGCGCCCCGCCCGGCTCCAGATATGTGCGCAGATCGGGGCGGTTGCGCAGATCCTCGCCGGTGCTCCAGAGCGTATCGCGGCAGGCCCGGAAATCGGCGCGCCCGCGGCCGTCATAGCCGGGGCCGAGCGCCAGGCCGCCATTGGCGCCAAGCCCGCCATGCGCGAAGCCGATATCGTAATCGTTGCGGGTCCATATCCAGTCGGACGGGGTGAGCTTCGAGGCCGGATCCTCGGGATCCTCCAGCTCGAAACGCAGCACCCCCGCCTGGCCATCGCGCGCGAAGCGGCGGTAATCGAAGCTGCCCATGCGCTGCCCCCGCTGCGCCGCCAGCATGGCGCCCGAGGCGGTGAAGGCGAGGTCGGATATTTCCGCCCCCGGCACCTGAGCGGGGAGCGTAAGCTCCCAGCGCGGATCTTCAAGGAAGGCGCCCGTCCTGCGATCAAGCCCCACGGACCACACCTCGGGCCGCTTCTCGCGCCCCTCCGCCACGGCGTAATAGAGCCGCCCGCCATGCACCGCGAGCCCCCAGACGCGCCGCTCGGGGGGCGCGAAGCCCCAGGTCCGGGGATCTTCGCTGTCAAAATCCGGGCTGGTGATATCGATGCCGGGGCCGGCCGCGCGCAGCGCCGGCGCGAGATCCCCGGCGGGGCGGGCCTGGCGGCCATGATCCCATTGCCCGAGATCGCGCCCCTGCATGTCGAGCCGGTGGATCAGCCCGCTTTCCAGATCGGAAACGAACAGCTGCGCGTGGGCGCCGTCATAGGCGATATTGCCAAGGCCCGCCCCGCTGTTGGCGCGGCCATCATGGCGGATGGTGGCGAACAGGCTGACCTGCCCGGTAAGGCCATCCACCTTCCACACCGAGCCCGGCCCGGCATCGGGGCGCGGCCCCCACTGCCCGGCCATCCAGCGCGCGCCGGGCGCGCCGCGGCGCAGGCGATCGGGGAGGCGATCGCCATCCGCATCCGGGCCGGTGATCTGAAGCCCGAAGGCGGAAGTGGCGGCGAGGTAGAGATCGGGGTGGGGCCTGTCGTCTATCGCGATGCCGAACACCTGGCCGGTATCGCGCGCCAGGATGCGATCACGGGGCGCGCGCTCGAGCACGCTTGCATCGGGCGCACGCTTCATGTCCGAGATGGGGATGAGGGCGGCCACGGCGCCATCGGGATCGATGAAGGAATAGGCCGGATCGGGCAGCGGGCGCGCGCCATCGGCCAGAACGGGGCGGTAGCGCGTCAGCCCGGAGAAGCGGGTGGTGACGGCGGTTGCGCCGTCGAACAGGGGCCTGACCGGGCGCACCGAAGGCGTGGCCCGCGCCTCGTCGGCGGAGGCCGGAGCGGGGAAGGATACGGCACAGGCCAGAAAGCCGGTTGCGAGGGTCAGCAGAAATCCGGAAGGGCGCCTCTTTGCGGTTGGCAGCACAGGGCACGCCACTCCCTGCCGGAAGGCCCGGAGAAAAATATCATTCAGTCGCAATACCTTGCCCTTCGATCTGCCCGCCCCGCCCGTGGCTTTCGCCAAGAGCAATACCCAAGGCCAGCGTGGGGCGGGGCTGACGCGAAGTCAAGCGTTTTTGACCGGACGTGAAAATTCTTGTTGCGGCTGCCGCCAGCCGGAAGGCGCTAGAAGATGAAGTCATCCGCCGTCAATGTGATCGTGTTCCCGCCGTTGGCATCGATGACCGTATCGCCATTGTAGAACGTGGCGCCGTTGAAGCCGGTTGCCGCATTCGAACCCTGATCCATGAGGGAGTAGCCATCAGGAACAGTATATGGTTCGGCGGGCTGCCCGTTATGATATGCCAAGCCGGCTATATTCAGCAAATCGCTGATGGCGGAACCCTGCTGCTTACCCATTACTTGTCCCCCTCGTCAGTTTCCATTTTCTTCCGGGTTCACCACTTCCCCGGAAGCGTCCAGATAGGCTATGTGAAAACCATAGAAGATGCTTCTGTCGCCGTAATCCCATGGAAGTAATGTCAGATAGCCAGCTGGTTTTATGCCGAAAAAGGTAAACCTTGCTTTTCGTAGATCATCCTCCGCAAGCAACAGTCGATAGATGCAAAGTTTGTAACTGTAGATCAGCGCCACGCGCCTTTTCTCGCAATATTTCCGCTTGATGCTCTCAAGCCCGCCGGGGCGTGATTTCACCTTCTCGAGGAAGGCCATGTGCTCCTCGCGGCGCTGCTGCACCGCCTTGTCGAGCCAGAAATGCAGGAAGCTCTGCTCGATGGCGATCAGGAGGCCGATGACGATAAAGACGGTCCGCGTGGCCCGCCTTACGCGCTCGGGCGATACCTGCGGGCGGAACAGGCGAAACCACAGCCGGACCGCGAAGACGATCACCGCAATCGCGATCAGCAGCCTTATCGCCAGAATGATGGACATCACGCGGCCTTCCGCGCTTCGCGATGCCGGATTTCAGGAGCCCGCGCCGCGCCGCTCTCCGCCCGGCCCGGCCGCACCCATTCCCGCGTCGCGTTCCGGTGAGTCCGCACCACCCTGCGCGGGACAAGTGCGCCCCGGCCAAGGCCGGCCGCCGGATCGAAGGCCAGCACCGTATCGCCGATGCGGATGTCGCGGATCGGACGGGTTTCGGTGGCAGAGATCGCGATGGGGGTCGAGGCGGGGAAGCATTTGTTTTCGTCCACTTCCCACAACGTATATGTATCAAATACCCCGAATTCGCGAAGTTGATATATTCCGGACACTTTTTTCCAGTACCAACGAAATGGATTTCAAATGGCGTTCCAGGGCCAGCCCAAATTTTACCAGCCGCCCGCGCCGCCTCCAAAATCGGATTTAACGTATTGGGCGAAAAATCAAACTGCTCATCATAAGGGCGTATTTCACCGTCAATTGCGATTAAACCATTTCCCAGAACAGTAACCGTACCACGAAACCCGGCTGAAGTATTGCCCCACACATAGGCCTGATCCGACAACAACCCATGGGAGGCATAGTAGCTATGAGTGGCAACTGCCGGTAAAGCTCCCGTCTCCTCGCGGAGAGAGCCCTTTGATTCGAAACGCACGGTGGTTCCCACGGGCAAATCTTTTATAGCTTTACCTATTGGGGTTGCAAAATCTCTTGCTGAGAATACCTTGCCAGCCCCAGCATTCATGTGGGATGACATATCGACGTAGACTGGTTCTCCATTTCCGGTTTCCCAATGGGCTTGAGCATCTTCCCAGGTAAATGATTTCAGCGGGTGTTCCGGTGTGCCAGTCCCTGCCATTACTGCATCTCCAAAGTATCTGAAAATTCGAACTTATCTCTCGCCCCGAATGCGGCGGTATAATAGATTGTTCCATGGCCTTCGGTGTTGTTGACCTTGCAGTCTACAAAATACCTTACGCCGATGCGTTTATCTTCCGCGGTGGCCGCAGTCCTTTTACAGTTTTCGATGGATGCCCGTAACGGGCTGCCGATCGCCTTGAGATGGCGGTTGAACGCTTCAAGGGCTCGCACTTCGGGTGGACGATGATCCTGAAGAGTATATCCATAACCGATGATTGCAAGATAGAGCAGTACAACGAGCAAAAGCGCGATTGAAGCAACGTTTGCAAGACGTGAACGAAAAAGCATCAGTGAAACCTCGTGCCAGATGTTTCGACAACCGTAGCCTTCGGCACTGTGTTGTCGGAGACGGTCGGATCGGCAATCCCCTGCGCGGCCATGCCGGTAATCTCCCCATCTGCGTTGACTCCATATAATGACACACCGTCGAAAATAATTCTGTCAGGGTAATCCCAAGGTGTCAGCGTAAGATATCCGCTGGGCTTCTGTATTCTGACGGTGAAGCCCGGTCTGCCGCTCTCGGGGTCGGGGGATCCGCGATAGATGCAGATCCTGTAACTGTAGATCAGCGCCACGCGCCTTTTCTCGCAATATTTCCGCTTGATGCTCTCAAGCCCGCCGGGGCGTGATTTCACCTTCTCGAGGAAGGCCATGTGCTCCTCGCGGCGCTGCTGCACCGC
>JALVEX010000214.1 GCA_027030435.1 Paracoccaceae bacterium | reverse complement strand
GGCTAGGCCATGAGGCGTGCAGAGAGCCGCGCGGGCGCGGCACGCAGACGGAGCGCGCCGCCTCAGCTGCGCCAGCCCAGAAGGCGGCGCTCGGCAACCCCGATCAGGAAGCTCAGCGCCACGCCAAGCGCCGAGAGGATCACCACCCCGGCAAAGAGGCGCTCCAGATCGTAGAGCGAGCCGGCCTCGAGGATGAAGGCGCCGATGCCGTATTCCGCCCCCAGCATCTCCGCCGCGACCAGCAGGATAACCGCGATCGCAAGGCTCACCCTGAGCCCCGAGAGAATCCCCGGCATGGCGCCGGGCAGCACGATCTTGCGCACGATCGAGCCCCAGGAGAGGCCGAAGCTCTGGCCCATGCGGATCAGCGTGCGATCCACGTTATCGACCGCGCCGTAAGTTGCCACCACCGTTGGCGTGAAGGTGCCGAAGGCGATCAGCGCGTATTTCGACATCTCGTCGATCCCGAACCAGATCACGAACAGCGGCAGAAGCGCGATCTTGGGGATCGGAAACAGCGCCGCCACCAGCGGCACCAGCGCCGCGCGCGCATACGTGAAGAGCCCGATCACCAGCCCCACCGCCACGCCCGCGCTGACCCCGATCAGCGCGCCCACGAAGAGGCGCATCAGCGAGGGGCCAAGATGCAGCCAGAGGCGGCCGGAAAGCGCCATATCCCAGAGCGTCAGCGCCACGTCGGAGGGGCGCGGCAGGGTGAGCGTGCCGATCCAGCCCGCCCGCGTGCCCCATTCGGCGAGCGCGATCAGCAGCGCAAACACCACCGGCCCCACCCAGACGACCCGGCGCGGGCGAAAGCCCCCGCCCCTGTAGGGCACCGGGCGCGCCTTGGCGCCCGAGCCGGCCTCGCCGCGGCTCTCCTCCGCCCTGCCCTCACCCGCCATGCACAAGCTCCTGATCGGCTTCTTCGGCCTCCGCGCGCATCACCTCCCACAGGTGGCGTTCGATGCCGGCCAGTTCGGGATCAATGCGCTCGCGCGCTTCGAGCGGGCGTTCGATCTCCACAACCTCGCGAATCCGCCCCGGGCGGCGCGAGAGCACCACCACAAGATGGCCGAGACGCACCGCCTCGGCGAGATTGTGGGTCACGTACACGGCCGTAAACGGCGCGCGCTGCCAGAGGCGCACGAGATCCTCCATCAGAAGCTCGCGCGTCTGGGCATCGAGCGCGGAAAGCGGCTCGTCCATCAGCATCACCGCCGGGCTCACCGCGAGCGCGCGCGCGATCGCCACCCGCTGCTTCATGCCGCCGGAAAGATTTTTCGGCAGCACTTGGCGGTAATTGGAGAGCTTGGTGCGGGCAAGAACATCATCCGTAATTTTTCTCTTTTCCGCGCGGGATATCCTGTGATCTTCAAGTGCCAGGTGAATATTCCCCTCCACCGTGCGCCAGGGCAGCAGAGCGAAATCCTGAAACACGAAGGTGAGCGGATTGAGGCAGCCTTCGGGAGCCTCGCCGATCATCAGCACCGCGCCCGAAGCGGGGCGCTCGAGCCCGCCGATGAGGCGCAGAAGGGTGGATTTGCCACAGCCCGAAGGCCCGACGATACAGACGATCCGCCCCTCGGGCACATCGAGCGAAATATCCTCCAGCACCGGCGTGCCGCCATAGGAATGCGAGAGATTGCGCAGGCTCAGTTCCATCTCTGCCCTGCCCGCCTCCGCCGGTCGGCCATGGCGCTCACGGTCACACCAACACCACCCGGGGCGCGCTCGGGCGGCCCGGGCATGCACCCGCCCGCCCCAAGGCGGGTGCATTCGCACCCACCCGGACGGGCGCATGCCCTCCCGAAGGCCGGGGGCCGGGGCATCGCAGGCGGAAAAGGCAAATGAAATCCGTCAGTCACTCGATGATCTTCACGTAGGATTTGTCCACCAGCACATCCTCGCTGATCTCCGGTTTCACCAGCCCCTCGGCCTTGAACCATTCGAGCTGATCGCGCACGCTGCCCATCTTCAGCGCCGCGCCCTCGTTGATGCGCATGGCGCCGTTGCGGATGGATTTCTCCGCCTTCTCGAGCGGTTTGTCGGCATAGACATATTTGTGAATGAGCTTCACCATCTCGCGCGCGGCTTCCTCGCCCGCCGTCTTGTCCACCAGGGCGGCGTTGTAATCGGCCGCGCCGCGCGAAAAGGCGCGCAGGAAGGCCTCGGCCTTCGGCCTGTCGCCGCTGGCGATCGCGGCCTGGGTGAAGACGGTCGTCACCTGATAATCGGGAAGATAATCAGACACATTGCCGATGATCTTCGCCTTTCCCGCCCCATCGAGCGCCTTGGCGATATGGGGCACGATCGACCAGGCGTCGATCTGGCCGGATTTCAGCGCGCCGATGATCGCGCCCACCTTCTGCAGCGGCTTGAAATGCAGCGTTGCGCCCTCCTTGGCGGCGATCTTCGAGCCCATGTAATGGAAGGAGGATCCGGCCTGGGTGATGGCCCATGTGCGCCCGTCAAGCGCCGAAGGGGCCGTCAGCCCCGCCTCATGGGCCTTCAGCGAGGCGAGGATCTTCTGCCCGTCGATCCCCGGCTCCTCGGAAAGCGCGCCGCCGATCACCTTCGCCGCGCCCTTCTCGGCCAGCGAAACGAGGCCACCCGAGATCGCCGTCACGCCGAAATCGGCATCCTTTGACGCCACGGCCACGGCCATCGGCTGCGCCGCCTGAAAGAAGCGGAACTCCACATCGAGCCCCTCGTCGGCGAAATAGCCGCGCTCGAAGGCGACGAAGCTCGGCGCGTGCGAGGTGAAATGCAGCGCCCCGACGATTGTCCTCGTGCCGGCAAGGGCGGGCGCGCGCATGAGCGGCAGGGTTGCGGTTGCGCCCAGCAGGCCGAGCGCATGGCGGCGATTGATATGTGGCATGTTTCTTCTCCCTGTTTTCTCATCCGCATTGGGGAATGGGTTGCGGCGTTTGTCAAGCTGTCATAAGGGCTTGCGGCCTTTTCCGAAG
>JALVEX010000213.1 GCA_027030435.1 Paracoccaceae bacterium | reverse complement strand
GGAAGCCATCTCCGACATCAACGGCAAGACGGGCAACCTCGCCATTGCGCGCGGCACGATAATCGAAAACGCGATCTCGGGCAGCGGCAACGATACCATCACCGGCAACGATGCCGCCAACACCATCCATGCGGGCGGTGGCAACGATACGATCTATGGCGGAAGCGGCTTCGATCATCTTTTTGGCGACGCAGGCGCCGATCATCTCTATGGCGGTGCGGGGGATGACATCCTGAACGGCGACTATCTGGATCCCGCCTATGATATCGCTTACGGGCAGGTTTTCCGGCTCTATGAGGCCACGCTGGAGCGCGCGCCGGACGTGCCGGGCTTCATGGCCTGGACCGGACAGATCCTGAGCGGCGCCAATACGCTGGAAGGCATTGCTTCGGGCTTCGTCAATTCGGCGGAGTTCCAGAGCACCTATGGTTCGCTCGACAACACCGGCTTCGTGACGCTCCTCTATCAGAACGTGCTCGGGCGCGCGCCCGATGCCGGGGGGCTGGCCCATTGGACGGGCCTTCTGGACAACAACACCGCCACGCGCGCGCAGGTGGTGCTGGGCCTTTCCGAGAGCCAGGAATTCATCGCCGACACGGCCGGCCCTTCGCTGGCCTACAGCTGGGTCAGCCTGAAAAGCAGCTGGGCCGACAACGTGTTCCGCCTCTATCAGGCCACGCTCGATCGCGCGCCCGATGCCGGCGGGCTGGCCGGCTGGGCGGGGCAGCTTGCAAGCGGGGAGAGCCTTCAGGACGTCGCTTCGGGCTTTGTCAATTCGGCGGAGTTCCAGAGCACCTATGGTTCGCTCGACAACACCGGCTTCGTGACGCTCCTCTATCAGAACGTGCTCGGCCGCGCACCCGATGCCGGGGGGCTGGCCCACTGGACGGGCCTTCTGGACAACGACACCGCCACGCGCGCGCAGGTGGTGCTGGGCTTCTCCGAGAGCCAGGAATTCATCGATGCGTCGCAGGCCTCTCTCGTGAGCTACATGCGCGGGCTTGGCAGCGATGACCGCCTGGTGGGGGGCGCGGGCGCGAACACGCTGTTTGGCGGCTGGGGGGCCGACAGCTTCGTGTTCAACGCAACAGAGACGGCAAACGACACGGTGATCGGCCTGGAGGCCTGGGACACGATCGAGCTGCAGCAATCCACCTTCGCCGATGCGAATGCCGCTCTGGCCGCGCTCAGCGAAACGGCCGACGGGGTGATGCTGACGGATGGCGCCACATCGATCCTGTTCGCAGACACATCCATCACCGACTTCTCCGCAGACATGTTCGTGTTCGTGTGAAGCCGCGGTGGCCCGGATCAGTCGTAATCCCGTTTCCACAGGGTGCGAAATTCCGGTGAATTCAAGAGGACATGGCGCAGGGTGGGAATGTCCGCGATCCTGCGCTGATAGTGCTCGATTTCGGCCGCTGAAGCGTGCCGGCCAAGCAGTAACATATACGCCAAGGCTATCACGCCGGGGGGAAGGGGAGTATCGGTCCCGCTGATCTTGCGGTCGGTTATGACCGGACGCCTCCCTGCACCCAAAGGCACGGACCGGTTGACATGGCGCAGGGTCTGGCGGCAATCGGCCAGAATATGACTGGGGATTTCCAGTATCCTGAACAGGGTCATTTCCCGGATCGTCTTGGAGGCTATTTCCGTTTCGAAACTGGCAGATATGAACTCCCCCTGCCCGGCAATGCCCTGGCGGATCTCCTCTCGCAGTCTGTGCCAGCAGGCCGGATTGCCGAATTCCCGCTGGAAATCTTCCAGCGTGCCAGTGAAACATTCCTGGCGGGCCATTTGATTGTAGATACTGCGCAACCAAGCCCCCGGCGCGCGCTCTATTGCAAAGAAAACAGGAGAAAAATCAGCGAATTCCCTCGCCAGGATGGCGACGATCTCCCTGGCTTTCGGGTAGAGTCTTCTTTCCAGAAAATCTCCGTGGCGAAATCCCAAGGGGGGGCCAAGAAGTCCTTCGTCGCTGTAGCAGACCACCTTTTGCGGCAGGGTGGCAATTTGCGCCCGCATCCGCCGGCATTCGGCCCGGATCGGGCTGGTATCCGTTTTGCCCATTACATAACCATGGACAGCCAGTTTCAGCGGATTCGAGCTGCCGTCAGCCAGGTTGTAGCAATAGAGATGGTCAGCCAGCTTGTCGCGATGCTCCAGCAGCCAATCCTGGATTGAGGAGCTGCCGGTCTTGTGGTATCCAAGGTGAAAGATCAGCTTTTTCGGCATTACAGTCTCTTCTTTCTAGGATTTTACGCAGATGCCCCCGGGCAATCTTGGTGCTGCAGGTCAGCCTGCGGGATCCGGCCGGGCAAGTTTGGGATTAGCCCAAAGCTGGACCCCGTCGATACGGATCATCGGCCCGCCCTCTACAATTCCGAGAAGGGCCGGCCGCTCGGCTTCCAGAACCCATCCCTGCCCGCGTATGAAGCTCATCAGTTCACCTTCGATTTCCCGGCTGTGAGTGCCGATCAATACTCTGCGAACATAGCGTTTCATGTCGGCACGGTTGCCGGTCACATAATCCACCTCCGCCCCTTGGATATCAATATGCAGCAGGTCGATCGGCTGGCGGTCCGAAAGCAGGCTCAACGGCTTGCAATCGAGAATTTCCCACTCCGGATCCCTCGAATAGGCCTTCAGGGCGCGCCTGGAGGGATAGAATATGGCTTCGCCGCCCCAGTTGGTCGCGTGGTCCGAAGGGGATACCTGAAACGCGGCCTTGCCCGCCCTGGGCCCGACCACGCTTCGATGGAGTGTGAATTCCTCCGGAGAAAAGCCGTTCAGCTCCAGTGTCCTGCGGGCGTTTTCCAGGTGTTTCGCATCAGCCTCGATGCCGATCAGATCCAGCTTCAGGCCGCGGGATCGTGCGGCCACGCCCATGTTGTTGAGCCAGCACCCCCAGCCGCAGCCGACCTCGACAATGCGATAGACATCTTGAGCGAGCGAAACGCTGCGAAG
>JALVEX010000212.1 GCA_027030435.1 Paracoccaceae bacterium | reverse complement strand
TGTCCCGCGCCCGCATCGCCGCAATGCACGGCCTTCTGCCCCATCACCTCGAAGAGCGGCTCGACCTTTTCGAAGGCTTCCCGCGGCCCGCCGGCCATGAAGGTGAGCGTGCCCGCCTCGGCCCCGCCCACGCCGCCCGAAACCGGCGCGTCCACCGCCATCAGCCCCGCTTTCCCGGCCTCTTCGGCCACCGCGCGCGCGCTTTCCACATCCACGGTGGAACAATCCAGAAGCACCGCGCCCTTTTCCATCGCCGGGATCACCTCGGCAGCAACGCTGCGAAGTATCTCGCCATTGGGCAGCATGGTGATCACCACCTCCTGCCCGGCGGCCGCCTCCGCTGCGCTTGCGGCCATGCTCACGCCCTCGGGCGCGGGAGCGGCGACGTCAAACCCCGTCACCTCATGGCCCGCCGCGGCGAGGTTCTTCGCCATGGGCGCGCCCATGTTGCCAAGGCCTATGAATCCGATCTTCATGTCTCAATCCTCCCTTTCGAACGTCAGCGGGCGCCCCGGCACCGGCATCAGCATTTTCGCAACCTCGAGATCCAGCGGATCGGTGAGGCCGTGCTTCCATTTCGGCTTGCGGTCCTTGTCGATGATGGCGGCGCGGATGCCTTCGAGGAAATCCCCGTGCTCCATGGCGCGCGAGGTGAAGCGGTATTCCATCTCGAGCGCCTGGCGGATGCTCTCGGCGCCCCTCAGGCGATGCACCATCTCCACCGTGCAGGCCATGGAAAGGGGCGAATTGCGGCGCATGATCTCAAGGGTTTCCTCCGCGAAATCCGTGCCGGCGTGTTCGAGCGCGCGCAGGATGTCGCCGAGGGCCTCGCCGGCGAAATTCGCGTCGATCTCGGGCGCGAGCGCCGCAAGCCGGCTCTCTGGCGGCGCCTTTGCGGCCTCATCGATCAGGGACCACTCGCCGCTTTCCTCGAGCGCGGCGATCAGGGCGGGCCAATCGGCCTCGGGGATGTAGTAATCGGCAAATCCGGCATGGATCGCATCGGCGGCGGGCATGCGCGTGCCCGTGGTGCCGAGATATTCGCCCAGCCGCCCCGACGCGCGCGCCAGCAGCAGCGAGCCGCCCACATCGGGCACGAGGCCGATGCCGCATTCGGGCATGGCGATGCGGCTCGTTTCCCCCACTACCCGGTGGCTTGCATGGCAGCCCACGCCCACGCCCCCGCCCATGGTGAAGCCCTGCATGAAGCTCGCCACCGGCTTGGGGAATTCAAAGAGCTTCGCGTTCATCCGGTATTCATCGCGCCAGAAGCGGCGGCCATAGGCGTAATCGCCCTTCATGCCGGTTTCATACATCGCCGCGATATCGCCCCCGGCGCAGAAGGCGCGCTCGCCCACCGCATCGATCACCAGCATGGCCACATCGGGATCGTCGCGCCAGCGATCGAGCGCCTCCTCGATCGCGAGGCACATCTCGTAGGTGAGCGCATTCAGCGCCCTGGGGCGGTTGAGCGTGATCCGCCCCGTCTTGCCGGCCTTCCTGATCTCGATATCCGCCATCAGCCGCGCTCCGAGAGCAGGCTGCGCGCCACGATCAGGCGCATGATCTCGTTGGTGCCCTCGAGGATCTCGTGCACCCTCAGATCGCGCACCAGCTTCTCGATCCCGTAATCGGCGAGATACCCGTAACCCCCGTGCAGCTGCAGGCACTGGTTCGCGACCTTCGAGCCGGTTTCCGTCACCAGCCTTTTCGCCATGGCGCAGAATTTCGTGGCATCCGGTGCGCCCTGATCGAGCTTCCAGGCCGCCTGACGCAGGAAGGCGCGCGCCGCCTGAAGCTCGGTTTCCATGTCGGCAAGGCGGAATTGCAGCGCCTGGAACTGATCGAGCGTCCGGCCGAAGGCCGTGCGCTCGCCCATGTAGGCGAGGGTGCGGTCAAGCGCTTCCTGCGCGCCCCCGAGCGAGCAGGCCGAGATGTTGAGCCGCCCGCCATCGAGCCCCGCCATCGCATAGCGAAAGCCCTTGCCCTCCTCGCCGATCAGGTTCTGCGCAGGCGTCGCGCAATCATCGAACTGCACCTGCCGTGTTTCCTGGCTTTTCCAGCCCATCTTCTCCTCGAGTCCGCCAAAGGAAAGCCCCTCCGTGCCGGCCTCCACGATCATCGCCGAGATCCCGCGCGCGCCTTCGCCCCCGGTGCGCGCCATGACGATATAGGCATCCGAATAGCCGCCGCCCGAGATGAAGGCCTTGGTGCCGTTGAGCACATAGGCGCCATCGCGCTTCTCGGCGCGGGTTCGAAGCGCGGCGGCGTCCGAGCCGCAGGAGGGCTCGGTCAGGCAGTAGGAGAAGATCTTCTCCATCGAGATCGCTCCGGGCAGGAAGCGCGCGCGCAAATCTTCCGAGCCGAACTTGTCGATCATCGCGGCGCACATGTTGTGGATCGAAAGAAAGGCCGCAACGGAAGGGCAGGCCATTGAAAGCGCCTCGAAAACGAGCGTCGCATCAAGGCGCGAAAGCCCCGTGCCGCCGCTTTCCTCGCGCACGTAGAGCCCGCCGAAGCCAAGCTCTGCAAGGCGCGGCCACAGATCGCGCGGGATGGTGCCCGCGCGCTCCCAGGCCTGCGCATGCGGCGCGATATGCTCCTGCCCGAAGGCATGGGCCATGTCGAAAATCGCCTGCTGTTCCTCGCTCAGCGCAAAATCCACCGCAGCCTCCCTTTTTGCCTGCCTTTTGCCGGCTGATTACGGGGCAAGTGTTGCACAAATTTTGCAGTTGCGAAAATTGCTTTTTCGTTCTCGTCGCCCCCGCGCCAGCGTCGCCGCCGGGCTGTGGCGCCGCTCATATCACTGGTCCGCAAATATCCCCGCCGGAGGCAGGCCGCCCGCAACAGGCCGGATGACGCCGGGCAGAAGCACGCCGCTCCCACAAGCCCCGCGGCCTCTCAAAGATCAGCGTGGAATTCCTCGATCAGATGGCGGGTCACGGCGCGCAGCGCCTCGTCATGGCTGTCGCCCGCCTGGATCGCGTCCTGATAGACAAGCCGCTGCCGGGTGCTGCTGGTGCCTTCTCTCAGGATGTCGCGCGCAGCTTCGATCTCGGCCCGGCAGCCGAGCGCCTCGCCATCCTCCGCCACCAGTTCGATCAGCTCGTCCAGAAGCTCCGCCATCGGCACCACCGCACGGCGCCCGAAATCGATCAGCCCCTCGCTCGTGCCGTAGCGCTGGGCGCGCCAGCGGTTTTCGGCCACGAGGAAGCGATCGTAGATCCGCCAGCGCTGGTTTTTCGTCGAGAGGCGCCAGAGCATGCGGGTGAGGCACTGGGTGAGGGCGGCAAGCGAAAGCGCGTGCTCGAGGCGCGGGGAAACATCCATGATCCGCGATTCCAGCGTCGGGAAGCGGGCCGAGGGGCGCAGATCCCACCAGATCTTGGAACTGTCCTCGATCAGGCCGAGATCGATCAGCACCTGCACCGTGCGCTCGTATTCCGCCCAGGAGGCGGGGCGGGGGGGCAGGCCGGTGCGCGGCAGGTTGTCAAACACCGTGAGCCGGTAGCTCGCGAGCCCCGTGTCATCCCCCTGCCAGAAGGGCGAGGAGGTGGAGAGCGCCAGCAGGTGGGGCAGGAAATAGGAAAGCTGGTTCATGATGTCGATGCGCTGTTCCTCGGCGGGGATGCCCACATGCACATGCATCCCGCAGATCAGCATCCGGCGCACCACCCCCGCCAGATCCTGCCGCAGCGCATTGTAGCGCTCCTTGTTGGTGTGGTGCTGCTGCTTCCAGTCCGCGAAGGGGTGGCAGGAGGCGGCGATCGGGGCGAGGCCGTGATCCTTCGCATGGCGCGCCACCGAGCTGCGCAGGCGTTTCAGATCCGCACGCGCCTCGCCGATATCGCGGCACACCTGGGTGCCGATCTCGATCTGGCATTGCAGGAATTCCGGGCTGACCTGCCCTTCGAGATCCGCCGCGCAGGCATCCATCAGCGCTTGCGGCGCGGCGGCGAGTTCGAGCGTCTCGAGATCGACGAGCAGATATTCCTCCTCGATCCCGAGCGTGAAATCCGGTTTTGGTGCGGCCATTCATCCCCCCTGTTTCGCGCCAGAAAAGCAGAGCGGGGGGCGGGTGGCAAGGAAAAGCGGCGCCAGCACGGGCCGATCAGACCGAAGACAGCAGCCCTTCGAGCGTCTCCTCCTCGATGCCGAGCAGATCGCAGGCCTCTTCCATGCTCGGCACCACCCGGCGCAGGATCGGGCTGTCGAGATCCTGCCAGGAGCGGAAAACGATCTGCGTGGCCTCGCGCGCCACCGGCGTGGGCGCCACGACGACGCTCATGATCTCGCTCGGCGCACGGGTGGCATATTCCGCGATCTTCGCCTGCAGGGCCATGATCCGCGTGTAATCGCGCTCGATCCCTTCGAGATGGGTGAGGTCGATCAGGTTCTTCTGTCCGAGGCGGAAATCGGGATGGCGGGGATATTCCTCCACCACGCTGATGTAGTCATCGAGCGAGGCCATGCCGCTGTAGCGGATATAGGCGAGATCATGTTCGGGGAAGATGCGGATGAGATAGGCCATGAATATCGATATCCGTTTCGGAGAATGTCATGGGGGCGGAACTGATCTAGAGGAACTGGTCAATCGTTACCGGTCAACCGGCGATTTCGATCCGGCTGTACATGGCCGTTTCGCGTTTCATTGCGGGTGCTTAGCATGATGGTGCTCCCCCGCGCAACAATTGAAACAAATGGGTGCAACAAGGGGGGCGTGAGGCAGGCGTGAAAAATGCAATACGCGCCCCGGGTTTTCCCGGAGCGCGCATCTCATTTTGCTCTTGCAGGCGGGTACGCCCGGGCGGCGCTCAGTCCATCGCCTTGAAATGGAACTCGCCGCCTTCCTTCAGCCCCGAGGGCCAGCGCGAAGTGACCGTCTTGGTGCGGGTGTAGAAGCGGAAGCCGTCGGGGCCGTGCTGGTTGAGATCGCCGAAGGCGGATTTCTTCCAGCCGCCGAAGGTGTGATAGGCCAGCGGCACCGGGATCGGCACGTTGATCCCCACCATGCCCACATTGACGCGGGAGGCGAAATCGCGCGCGGTATCGCCGTCTCGGGTGAAGATGGCGGTGCCGTTGCCGTATTCGTTGTCCATGGTGAGCTTCAGCGCCTCCTCGTAGGAGCCGGTGCGCACGGTGGAGAGCACGGGGCCGAAGATCTCTTCCTTGTAGATGTCCATCTCGGGGGTGACGTGATCGAAGAGATGCGGGCCCACGAAGAAGCCGTTTTCATAGCCCTGAAGCTTGAAATCGCGGTTGTCCACCACGAGCTTCGCGCCCTGCTGCACGCCGCTTTCGATCAGCGAAAGGATGCGCTCCTTGGCGGCTTTCGTCACCACGGGGCCGTAATCGACATCCTCGCCGTCCGTGTAGGGCGCGACGCGCAGCTTCTCGATGCGCGGCACCAGTTTCTCGATCAGGCGGTCGGCGGTTTCATCGCCCACCGGCACCGCCACCGAGATCGCCATGCAGCGCTCGCCCGCGGCCCCGAAGCCCGCGCCAACCAGCGCGTCGGCCGCCTGGTCCATGTCGGCATCGGGCATGATGATCATGTGGTTCTTGGCGCCGCCGAAGCACTGGGCGCGCTTGCCGTTGGCGGCGGCGCGGCTGTAGATGTAATGGGCGATCGGGGTGGAGCCGACGAACCCGACCGCCTGGATGGTTTCATTATCGAGGATCGCATCTACGGCTTCCTTGTCGCCGTTCACCACCTGCAGGATGCCATCGGGCAGGCCGGCTTCCTTCGCCAGCTCGGCAATCATCAGCGGCACCGAGGGATCGCGCTCGGAGGGCTTCAGGATCATCGCGTTGCCGGAGGCGAGCGCCGGGCCCATCTGCCACAGCGGGATCATGGCGGGGAAGTTGAAGGGGGTGATGCCCGCCACCACGCCAAGGGGCTGGCGCATGGAATACATGTCGATCCCCGGGCCGGCGCCATCGGTAAACTCGCCCTTCAGCATCTGCGGCGCGCCGATGCAGTATTCGATCACCTCCATGCCGCGGGTCACGTCGCCGCGGGCATCGGGCAGCGTCTTGCCGTGTTCGCGCGAGAGGGCCTCGGCGAGCTTGTCGATGTCGCGGTTGAGCAGGCGCACAAGCTCCATCATAACCCGGCCGCGGCGCTGGGGATTGGTGGCGGCCCATTTGGGCTGGGCCGCGGCGGCGGCGTCCACGGCGGCGTCAAGCTCTTCCTTGCTCGCGAGCGCCACGCGCGCCTGCACCTCGCCGGTGGCGGGGTTGTAGACATCCGCGAAGCGCCCCGAAGTGCCTTCCACGCGCTTGCCGTTGATCCAGTGTCCGAGTGTTTCCATGGTGCTTCCTCCTGTGATCCGCCTCCCCCGTGGCGCCGCGCGGGAATGCACGGGAGAGGGAGGCCGATTCCCTGATTTCCCGCGCAGCATAGGCTTGCATTTTTGCATGGAAAAGGGGCAGTTTTACAAAAGCGTTTTGCAATATTGCAATGAAGGCGGCGGGATTCGATTTCGATGAAGAACTGGGATGATCTGAGGGTATTCCTTGCGGTGGCGCGCGCCGAGGGGCTGACGGGCGCGGGGGCGCAGCTCAAGCTCGATCCCGCCACCGTGGGGCGGCGGGTGCGCCGGCTCGAGGAGGCGGTGGGCGCGGTTCTGTTCGTGAAATCGCCGCAGGGCTATGCGCTGACGGAGGCCGGCCGGCGCCTGGCCGCGCGCGCCGAGGAGGCGGAAAGCGCGCTGGCGCGGGCCGACGAGGATCTGAGCGGCGCGCCCGACCGCCTCACCGGCACCATCCGCATCGGCGCGCCCGACGGCATCTCCAATTACCTGCTGCCGCAGGTCTGCGCCGCGATCTGCGATGCCAATCCCGGCCTCGAGGTGCAGATCGTGGCCCAGCCGCGCCTGTTCAATCTCTCGCGCCGCGAGGCCGACATGGCGGTGACGGTCTCGCCTCCCACCGGCGGGCGGTTGATCGTCGAGAAAATGACGGATTATCACCTCCACCTCGCCGCCAGCACCGATTACCTCGCCCGCCATCCGCCGATCACCCGGCTCGAGGATCTGCGCCACCACCGCCTGATCGGCTACATCCCCGACATGATCTTCGACAAGGAACTCGATTACCTGAAGGAGATGAAGGCCGATCGCGTCACCCTTTCCTCCAATTCCTTCTCGGTGCAGTTCAATTTCGTGCGCCAGGGGGCGGGGGTGGCGATCGTGCATGATTTCGCCATCCCAGCCGCCGGCGGGAGCGTGCGGCGCATCCTTGCGGATCGGCTTTCCCTCACCCGCAGCTTCCATCTGGTGCGCCACGGCGACGAGGCGCGCTCGGGGCGGCTCGAGCGCTTCGCCCGCATGCTCAGCGCCGGAATATCGGAGGAAGTGGCGCGGCTCGAGGCGCTCGCGGGCGGGATGGGCGCGGTGGCGGATGCACGCTTGAGATGAGCCCGACCAAGCCCGAGCTTGACAGAATGTCGCAGGGCGGCGACCCTGAGGCCATAGGATCGCGGCAATTTTCAGGGAGGAATGATGAATGCAGGTGCACCAGATATTGAAATCCAAGAAGAGCGATGCGGTGGTGACGATCCCGCCGGAGGCTTCCGTTTCGGATGCGGCGGAGCTTCTGCGCAAGCATCGCATCGGCTCGGTTGTGGTGACGCAGGACGGCACGACCCCGCTCGGCATCCTCTCGGAGCGCGATATCGTGTTCGCCCTTGCGCGGGAGGGCGCGTCCTGCCTCGAGATGAAGGTTTCCGAGCTGATGACGGCCGATCCGGTGACATGCACCCGCTCCGAGCGCGCCGATGACATCCTGCGCCAGATGACGGAGGGGCGCTTTCGCCACATGCCGGTGGTGGATGACAAGGGCCGCATGGTCGGCCTGATCACGCAGGGCGACGTGGTGAAGGCGCGCCTCTCGGAGCTTTCCATGGAGAAGGAAGCGCTCGAAGGCATGATCATGGGGCTTTGATCTCCTCGTGTGGGCAGGTGCGGGGCGAAAAATTCTGCGCCGCAGCATTTCTGCTTGCATTATGATGCGCGATATTGTTGCGTGGCACCGGGCGCCATGGCCGGCACCGGTGCGGGCGGGCGGCTGGCCGCCAGCAGGGCAGGACGCATCGCGAAGGGGAGAGCAACATGCGCATTGGTCTTTATCCGGGCACGTTCGATCCGATCACGCTTGGCCATGTTGATATCATCACCCGCGCCACCGCGCTGGTGGACAGGCTGGTGATCGGGGTCGCCATCAACCGCGACAAGGGCCCGCTTTTCACGCTCGAGGAGCGGGTGGCGATGATCGAGGGCGAATGCCACAAGCTCGCGCGCCAGACAGGTTGTGAAATCCTGGTGCATCCTTTCGAGAATCTGCTGATCGACTGTGCCCATGACGTGGGCGCGCAGACGATCATCCGCGGCCTGCGCGCGGTGGCCGATTTCGAATACGAATATCAGATGGTGGGCATGAACCGGATGCTCGACAGCTCGATCGAGACGGTCTTTCTCATGGCCGAGGCCCGCTATCAGGCGATCGCAAGCCGGCTGGTGAAGGAAATCGCGCGCCTCAAGGGCGATGTGAGCAATTTCGTGCCCCCCGTCGTGAACGCGAAGCTGATCGAGAAATTCGCCTGACGATCCCGTTCGCTCCGGCCCGGCCTGCACCCGCCCCGCCACAGGGCGGAAGGCACAAGGTGCATGCTGCAATAATGGGCGGCGCGATTCCCATGCGCCCAGTCCGGGCTTTCCTGACGGTTCACTGCCCGCCAGGCAGAAGGGATGGCGTTCCTTGCTATCCATGGAGGATCGCGGATAGGCTGGAAATTGGGGAGAAGCGTTGTGAGTGGTCGTTATTGGAAACCGGGTAAATCTTTCAGGGTAAAGCGGGCACTGTTGGCACTTGCCGTCATTGTCGCCGCTTTTGCTGGACTGAGTTGGTATGACCCCGCCGGAGCAGATGCACCGGAGGTATCAGGGCCGCAGATCGAGTATGATCACCTTGCCAATCAGGAAACGGACCCGTTTCTGTTTTCCGGCAAGCTGATGGATGAAAATCATCCCCAATGGAGCCGCTACCGTAAAGCCCTGCGCAAATTTTCGGATGTTCGTGATTGCCTGATAGAAACTGAAAAATTCAAAGACAACCCAAATTTACTTCGCATTAATTGGCAGGAATTAAATAAACGGCCAGGCGCTGAGGGGGGAGGGGGGAAGATAGGTCCCCACGTCGGGTTCGTCCATGCGCCGGGAAGGTATAGTGGCTACATTGTCCATACCTTCGCCTCACGCAGATGATCAGGCACTTGATACTCATGGGCCGCTGGATGGTTCGATAGTGTCCCGAGGAATGGTGTAACTTTGCTCTTCGGCCTTGGCTTGGCCGCAGTTACAGGGCGGCGATTTTCGCCGGGTCCATGGGGGCAGTGTCGCAGATGGCGGCGACGGTTTCCAGCGTCATGTAGCGCCGCGTGATTGCCCACTCATCATTCTGCTCGAGCATCAGGGCTCCGACCAGGCGTGTGACCGCAGCCTCGTTGGGGAAGATCCCGACGACATTGGTGCGGCGCTTGATTTCCTTGTTCAGGCGTTCGAGCGGATTCGTGGAATGGATCTTTGCCCAATGTTCCTTGGGAGTGAACGCCGGTCCGCGCAGCGGCGGGCCGTCCAGTGGACGGACCGAGGCGTGAACGGGCGGAGCCCCTTGTAGGCCAGGACGTCATCCTCGGCGCGGCGCATCAGTTCGGCGAGCTTTTCATGGCGGGGCTCGAAGGCCTCGATCAGCTTGGCCCAGTGCTCTTTCGATGCTGCGAGCGTGTCCTGGTCGAAGGCTGTTCTGAGCGCGGCGGTGACGATCGGGCGGTCCTTCTTGCCGACGCAGGCAAGCGCATTGCGCATGAAGTGCACGCGGCAGCGCTGAACGGAGGCCCCAAGCACCTTGGCCGCGGCGGCCTTCAGCCCCTTGTGGTCATCGGCGATGATCAGACGGGTTTTGCGCAGGCCGCGATCGGCGAGGGAGCGGAGGAACTCGTCCCAGAAGACCTCCGCCTCGCTGGGCTGGACGGCAATGCCGAGAACCTCGCGCCGGCCATCCAGGTTGACCGCAACAGCCACTATGGCCGCGACGCTGACAATCCGGCCCGCACGCCGGACCTTGATGTAGGTGGCATCGAGCCACAGATAGGGCCATTCGCCTTCAAGGGGGCGGTTCAGGAACGCATCGACCCGTTCGTCGATCTCGCCGCAGAGCCGGGAGACCTGGCTCTTCGACACACCGGTCATGCCCATCGCCTTGACCAGGTCGTCTACCGAGCGCGTCGAGAGCCCTTGGACATAGGCTTCCTGGATGACCGCTGTCATGGCCTTCTCCGCCGCCCGGCGCGGCTCCAGGAACTCGGGGAAATAACTGCCCTTGCGCAGCTTGGGGATCTTGAGATCGACCCTGCCCGCGCGCGTCTCCCAGCCCCGGGTCCGATAGCCGTTGCGATGGTTGACCCGATCGGCGCTGCGCTCGTGCGCACCGGCTCCACAGAGCTGGTCGACATCCAGCGCCATGAGGCGGTCGGCGACGAACCCGAGCATCTCGGCCAGCAACTGGGTGTCGGACGTTTCCGACAAAAGCGCCCGAAGGGCCGCGGTCTCTGATAAAGTGTCCTTGGTCATGGTTGATCTCCTCGGTCAAAGTTGGGTCCGCAAACCAAACCTTAGCCGAAGAACAACCGTGGCCGCCAAGCGACCCGCGCGGGCATCGCTTCGCTATGCGAAGGCTCCGCTCAGCCCGCGCTGCCGGCGGAATTTACACCATCCGGTGGGACACTGAT
>JALVEX010000211.1 GCA_027030435.1 Paracoccaceae bacterium | reverse complement strand
GCCGTCAGAAGTGACGATCTGCCCCTCGGCGGAGCGTTTGAGGGCGCCGTCTCGGGTAAAGGCGGAAATGCCGGACGGCAGAGTGACCTCGAAGAAGCCCGCGCCCTCGATGGCGAGGTCGAGATCACCGTTTGTCTGGGAGAGGGCGCCTTGCGCGAGATGAACGGTCACCGAGGACGGGCGGACCCCGAGGCCGATCTGGATGCCTGTCGGCAGGACTGTTCCGTCTGCGGCATTGACCGTGCCGGCGCGGGCGATCTGCTGATAATGAAGATCGGCGAATTCGGCGCGCCTGGCATTGTAGCCGGTCGTGCTCATGTTGGCGAGATTGTTGGATATCACCTCGACCCGCGTCTGCTGGGCGCTCATGCCGGTGGCGGCAATTTTCAGGGCTTGCATCGTGTTACTCCTGTACTATCAGCGTCCCAGGGTCTGCAGAACACCGCGAATGCGTTCGTCTTCCCGATTTAGAAAATTCTGGCCCAGTTCATAGGCCCTCTGCACCTCGATCATCCTCGTGATCTCGCCCACCGGATCGACGTTCGATTCCTCCAGAAAGCCTTGCAGCATGGCGGCCTCTTCCATCGGCTCGAAGCCGCCATCCGCGCGAAACAGCACCCCATCCTCTCGAATGAGAGAAAGGGGATCGGAGGGGCGGTAAAGCCCGATCTGGGCCAGCGGATTGCCATCGCCGCTCACAGTGCCGTCACGCGCAATGGAGATGGCGCGCGCATCAGGCGGGATGAAGATCGGGGCGCCGCCGGCATCGAGAAGGCGGTATCCGTCGGGATTGACGAGCTCGCCCTCCCCGTTCGGGGTGAAGGCGCCGTTGCGGGTCAGGCGCTGGCCATTGGGCGTGTCCACGAGGAAAAAGCCCTCGCCTTCGATCGCAAGATCGAATGTTCCGTTGGTTTGCGCAATCGGGCCCTGGCGCTGATCCGTGCGGCGCACCTCGGCGGTTGCCATGGAGAGAGAACCCTCTTCATCATGCACGGGCATGATGTATTCAGAAAAGATCACCCCTTCCTTCCGATAGCCCGTCGTGCTCATGTTGGCGAGGTTGTTGGCCACGACGCGCATCTCGGCCATGAGTCCGCTCTGGCGCGTAAGCGTTGTGTAACCCGCGTTTTCCATCGCTCAATACCCCGCGATCAGGGGAATGAGATGCCCCTGGAAAAAGCTTGTGAGCGTTTGCGTCATGAACCCCATCGAGGCCCAGAAGACCATCAGGATGGCAGCCACTTTCGGAACGAAGGTCAGGGTCATTTCCTGGATCGAGGTCAGCGCCTGAAACAGGCCGACGATGACGCCCGCCAGAAGCGCCACCGTGAGGATGGGCGCGGAAATCTTGACCGCGATCCACAGGCCCTGGCGCATCGTGTCGTAAAATACCATTTCTTCCATGATCACACCGGCATCCTGAGAATTTCCTGATAGGCTTCCACCACCTTGTCCCGCACGGTAACGGCCGTTTCCACGGCAAGCTCCGTCTGGGCAAGCGCCTGAACGAGGGCGTGAGGATCGGCCTTTCCGGCCATGGCGCCTTTTGCGGCATCCTCGCCCTGTTGCAGGGTCTGGGCGAAATCCTTCGCAACATTGGCGAAGGCTTCGCCGGCCCCGCCCGCGGCAGGCTTCGGCTCTGTCGCCGGGCGGGTTGCGGCATATTGCCGGGCAGCGAGTGAGGAATTGATATCCATTCTGGCCTCCTCTAACGGCGAAGCAGCTCGAGCAGGCTTTGCGACATTCTGCGCGCCTGATCGAACATCTTGAGATTTGCCTCATAGGAACGCTGCGCTTCGCGCGCGTCCGCGATCTCGACCACCAGATCGACATTCGATCCATCATAATGGCCGGTTTCATCCGCAAGCGGGTTCGAGGGATCGTAGATCCGCTGCAATGCGGACATGTCCAGCTTCACTGGCCCCGTCCGCACTTCACCCGTGCGTCGCCCCCCTTCAACCTGTTCTTCGAACACCGCCATCTTGCGGTGGTATCCGGGGGTATCCGTGTTGGCGATGTTTTCCGATGTGTAGCGCAGGCGGGTGGCCTGGGCGCGCATGCCGCTGGCCGAAACCGCCATCGTCCTGAGAAGATCACTCATCCTGCATCCCTCCTATCGCCTGCCGAGGCTGCTGCGCAGGACGCCAAGCGCGCTCTTGTAGATGGCGAGCGCCATGTCATGCTCCTGACGGACGAAAGCGGATTTCATCATCTCGGTTTCGAGCGATACGGAATTGCCGTTGGGGGATTCGCTTCCCTCCCCGGACGTTTCGATGACCCGGTATTGCGGCAAACCGGCATCGGTAATGTGCCCCTTGCGCGTGGCGCGCATGGGCAGCGGATCGGAACGGTTTTCGTAGGTTTCGGAAAAGGGGGCGATATCGCGGGCCTTGTAGCCCGGCGTATCGGCCTGGGCGACATTCTCGGCGATCAGGGCCTGACGTGCGGCGGCGTGTTTCGCCATGGCGCCGGCCATTTGGAATACTTCCAGTTTTTCAAACATCGGGGCTTCTCCCTCGATTGGCTTCAACCAAGCCTTAATGGTGATTCCTTTAGAAATGGTTTGCAGAGAACATCAGGAGAAACCGATGCCGTCATATCCCGGGCTTGAATGCCTCACCGCCGAAATCGCCGCCCTCGATCCGGTGCATGATGTGGGAAGGGTAAGCGAAATCAGCGGAGGGCAGATCCTGGCGCGCGGGCTTTCCCGTTGCGCCTCGATCGGCGATCAGGTGGAGATCCGCGCGCGCAGCGGCGGGCGGGTGCATGGCGAGGTAACGGCCCTTGATGGCGGATCCGTCTCGATCCTGCCCGACAGCCCGCCCGAGGGCATCCTGATCGGCGATCGGGTGATCCTGATGGGGCCGGTCAGCATCGCGCCGCATGAAAGCTGGATCGGGCGGATCGTGGATCCGGCCGGCCAGCCGCTCGATGGGCGGCCGCTCCTGCGCGGCCCCGCGGCCAGGCCCCTGCGGGCCTCTCCGCCCCCGCCAGCCCGCCGCCGCGCGCTGGGCGAACGGCTGGAAACGGGCACGGCCGTTTTCAACACGCTCCTTCCCCTCGTGCGCGGGCAGAGGATCGGCCTTTTTGCCGGGTCTGGCGTGGGAAAATCGAGCCTGCTTGCACAGTTTGCCCGGGCCGTGGAGGCCGATGTCGTCGTGATTGCCATGATCGGCGAGCGGGGGCGGGAAGTCCGGGAATTCGTGGAAAAGGTGCTCGGCGCCAGGGGGCTCGCGCGCTCGGTCGTCGTGGCGGCGACGTCGGATCAATCCGCCGCGGTGCGCAGGAGATGCGCCTGGGCCGCCATGAGCATCGCCGAGCATTTCAGGGATCAGGGCGCGCATGTGCTTTTGCTGGCGGATTCCGTCACCCGCTTTGCCGAGGCACATCGCGAGATTGCGCTGATGTCGGGCGAGGCGGCATCGCTGCGGGGCTATCCGCCCTCGATGGCGCATCAGATCATGCAGCTGTGCGAGCGTGCCGGGCCGGGGGCCGATAACATGGGCGATATCACGGCCGTCTTTACCGTGCTGGTTGCCGGTTCGGACATGGAGGAGCCGGTTGCGGATGTACTGCGGGGGGTGCTGGACGGGCATGTCGTCATGGATCGCAGGATCGCCGAGCGGGGGCGATACCCCGCCATTGATCTCCTGCGCAGCGTTTCGCGCAGCCTGCCGGATGCGGCAACGCCCGAGGAAAACAGGCTCATTTCCGATGCCCGCAGATATCTCGGCGCATATGAAAAGGCGGAACTGATGATCCAGGCCGGGCTTTATGCCGATGGTTCGGACCGGGAAATCGACGCGGCCATCCGGATATGGCCGAAGCTTGATGCCTTTCTGGCCTCGACGGCGCCAGGAGGAATTGCCGAGAGCTTTGCCAGGCTGGCGGAATGCCTTGCCGTGGCGGATGATGAAGCGGCCGGCGCGGATTCCTGAGCCGCAATCGGAAAAGAGTATCCTCAACCGTTCAGCGGCTGCGGCGGTGTTGCGCTCTGCAGCAGCGTGAGCGCCGTTTGCCCGCCCGTGCTGCCCGTGGCCCCGGCCTGGATATCGGCTCTCAGGAGAAACAGGCGGATCAGCTCTTCACGCTTTTCCGGGTCCGTGAACTGGCCGATCTCGCTGCTCCCGAAAGCCTTTTCGGCACGCTCCCGGAAGGTTTCGAGCTGCTTGTCGATATCGATCGTGGCGAATGAGGAAGGCAGGCCGAAGGCCGTTTCGAACACCTTGCGCAGGGGTGGCTGGCCCATGATCTCATACCATTTCGTATCGGGGCTGGTGCCCTTCTCCGCAATCCGGGCGAGATCGCGGCGAAGATTGAGGGCAAGGCGCATGTTTTCGTCCTGCTCCCCGATGGCCGCCTCGAAGCGCCTTTCCCTGTAAAGAGCCGTGATCCTGCCGGCAAAATCGCTCACCTTGTTGGCCGGAACGGCGAGATCGCCGAATCCGAAAGCTCTGGAAAAGGCATGATAGCGCTTGTCGGCAAGCCTGTTTGCCAGCGCATCAGGAGCGAGGGTGCCTTCTTCGAGGATCTTCCGGATGAAGGCGCGGCTGTTGATGTCGTCCCCAAGGCCGAAGGCACCCAGGGCGACCTTGAGCAGGCGCCTGTCATTCACGAGCTCCCCGGCGGTATTGACGCTGCCGATGTTCTTTTCGAAATAGGCAATGTCGCGGGCGATCTCGGGCGAGCGGGAAAAGGCCGTTTCCTGCTTTTCCAGAGTGCGGTTCAGAAAGGCCCATCCCGCATATCCGCCCATGGGAACGACAGGCTGGAACATCACATCTTCGGCGCTGCGGCCAGAAGCCGCTCTTCCCTCGGAAGCAGGGTGCGCAGCGCCTTCATGGCCTTGTAGAAGTTTTCTTCGAGCACGGCCTTCGTGGCAAGATCGAGCTGCTTGCGGCTGTCATGATCGTTCAGCGCCTGGCTCAATTGCTCGATGCCGCGCAGAAGCTGCATGCGCGCCTGCGCCTTGTCGGCATCGCCCGAGAGCGCAAGCTGCGCGATATAGCACACCCGGCGCACCGGCGTGTTTACCTCCTCGGGATGGATCGCATCGCGCAGCCGCAGGATATTGGCATTGGGGGTGATGATCGCCAGCCGGCTGCGCCGCTCGCCATTCTCGATCACCGCGCCATTGATCAGGATCCGCTCCTTCGGACCGAGCTTCAGAACCAGGCCGCTCATGCCAGGGCCTCCTTCTTCCCGAGGCCCCGCATGATGGCGGTGTTGATATCGATCAGAACATCGACCTTCCCCTCGCCGCCAAGAATGCGCCCGGTATGAACGGCGGTAAATTCCGCCAGATAGAATATGCGGGCGCGCAATTCGGGGGGGAGCGCATTTCCCTCGTCGGCAACATCGGCGGCGAGGATATTCCACAATCTGCGGTTTTCGTGCAGGGCATGGGCAAGACGGGGGAAATCGCCGGGCGTCTCGGCCGCCTTCTTCATCTGGCGGGTGATGCGGGCGAAAACCTCGTATTCGGTATCGCGATTGGTGCGGATGGGGGCGGATGTTCCGGCGTAGGCGGTGCGGGCCATGTTGAAAGCGTTCATGTCACGTCCTTCGGCTTATGGGGTCATTCGGCGTGTGCCGGGAGTTGTGGTGATGGGGCGCCCGGATGGGGCGCCCCGCCCATGTTCCCTACCGGAAGAGCGAGAGAACCGATTGCGGCGCCTGGTTGGCGATGGAAAGCGCCTGGATGCCCAGCTGCTGCTGCACCTGCAGCGCCTGCAGCCGCGCTGAGGCTTCTTCCATGTCTGCATCCACCAGCGTGCCGATCCCCGCTTTCAGCGAATCCGTCAGCTTGTTGATGTAGTTGTTCTGGATCTCGATGCGCCCTTCCACCGAGCCGAAGGCGGCGGAAGCGTCGATCGATGTCTGGATCAGGTTCTCGATCGAGCCAAGCGCGGCCGTGGCACCGGCGCCGGTGGTCACATTGATGGTCGAGAGGCCGGAAAGCCCGCCCGAGCCGCGCGATGCGGCGAACGAGAAGGATACATCCGCGTTGGTATTGTTGGTGATCTTCAGTTCACCCGCAACCGTATCGATATCCATCGTGAAATCGGTGCTGCTGAGCCCGGCCGCCTGGAAGGCGGTCTTCATCCCGGCCACGATCGCTTCGGCGGTATCCCCTTCGCGCACCGTGTATTTCGCCTCGACGCTGCCGACCTGGAAGGTGAGCTCGTCACCCGCCATCAGGCCGCCGGTAAGGGTGTTGTCAAGGCCGGCCGTGCCGCGGGCCAGGGCCGCCGTTCCGGTCGCGCCGCCCGAAGAATCGAGGAAGGCGAAGGTATTGAGCTTGATGAAATCACTGGTGCCGCCGTCATTGGCATCGATCACCCCTGCCGTGCCCACGTCCGCCCCCACGGATGCGGCAGCAGCGGTGAGCGCCGTTCCGCCCGTGAGCGAAAGGTTCTGGGAGGCGACGCCGATCGAATTCGAGGTCACATTGCCCGTGGCATCGCGATCGAGCGAGGAGAGCACATTGATCCCGGTGGCACCATCGACATTCGTGCCGGTGACGGAGCCATCGACAAGATTGAGCCCGTTGAACTGGGCCGCGCTCACCACCGATTCGATCTGCTTGGTTAGGGCGGTGATGTCGGACTGGATCTTGCCGCGATCCACGTTGTCTTCCTGGGCGGCGACGATCTTGCCCTTGATCTGGGTAAGCAGGTCGGTGACCGTTTCGGAGGCTTGGCGGGCCACGGCCACGGTGGACTGGCCGAGAGAGAGGCTGTCGGAGATGGCCTTGAAGCCGTTCACGTCAGCCTCCATCACCTTGGAGATCGCCCAGATCGCGGAGTTGTCTTTCGCGGAGGCGACCGATTTGCCGGTGGAGATCTCGTTCTGCGCCTTCTGAAGATTGGTATTGGTGTTCTTCAGGGTCTGAAGCGCGACCATGGCGCTGGTGTTTGTCAGAATACTGGACATGTCTCATTTCCTTCGGTCTTGCGGCGCTTTTGCGCCGGCGTTTCACATGCTGCCGCTTCCGGCAGAAAGCTCGCCATTCTGACTTCTGCGGAAATGACTGGGCTTCCAGCTTCCGCGCCACCCGCTCGGGATGCAGGGGCGAGACTGAAGGATATGTCCTAATGCAATCCTAATGAGCCCTCCCGATTCTAGGATGGATTTTATTCAACTTGCGGGGGGGCGTGCCCGAGGAATTCGGGCCGGCTCCCATCCAGGAGCCTAACCGAAGCGCTGTGCGAGTTCCTTGACGACGCTTTCCAGAAAGCGCGCGGCGGCAACGGGGAGCGCGCGGGTGCGCAGGTGGCCGGCGACGAGGGTTCCCGGTGGCACGCTCGCAGGGTCCATCGGCACCGCGGCAAGGCCATCGCCGGCCAGGGTGGGGCGCAGATTTATGCCCAGGCTGAAGCTCAACGCGTCGCTTTCGCGCGACATCAGGCGCAGCATGTCGAGGCTGTTGGATTCCAGCGCCGGCGCGAGCCTGATCCCCACCCGCCCTGCGGCCGTATCTAGAATGGTGCGGATGCCTTCGGGCCGGGCGGGCAGCAGCAGCGGGTAATCGGTGCATTCGTAGATCCTGAGCCGTTCGCGCGAAGCCAGCGGATGATCATGCGCCATGACGCAATACATCTGCTGCGCCCCGGTATAGACAGCCTGCAGATCATGCTGGTGCATGGGCTCGAACACGATCGCGATGTCATTCGTGAGGTCGGCCAGCGATTGCTCGGCCTCGCCCCGCTCCATCAGGTTCACACGGAAGGTGACGGCGGGAAATTCGCGCATGTGGCGGCGGATCAGCTCGGGCAGGAAATAGAGCGCGGATTCGCGCGTGGTGGCGATGTTCACATGGCCCGCGCGCATGCCCGAGAGATCGGCGATGCGCGATTTCACCCGCTCCATGTCGGCCAGTTGCTGGCGGATGTGATCGAGCAGGATTTCGCCGGCGATATTGGGCCTGAGCCCCGAAGGAAGGCGCTCGAAGATTTCCACGCCAAGCTCTTCCTCGATCGCGAGAATGCGGCGATTGAGCGCAGAAGGGGTGATGCCAAGCTCTTCGGCAGCGCTGCGCAGGCTGCCGGTGCGGGCGATTTTCTCGATATATCGGAGGGTTTGCAGGTGTCGCATGCCGGGCCTCGTCATGGTGTTGCATAAAACGCAACGCATCCCTGAATTCTTAGCAACAGACAGCAACGCCCTCAAGCGATATCAGGAGGCCGAGGCGATTCATCCATCCCAGAGGAATGCAGCAGACATGAAAGAGAAGCTGGTCATCATCGGCGCGGGCATGGCTTCGGGCAAGCTGCTCGAGGAGCTTTTCGAGCGCGCGCCCGATCGCTACGACATCACCCTTTTCGGCGCCGAGCCGCGCGGCAACTACAACCGCATCATGCTCTCCCCGGTGCTCGCGGGCGAAAAGACCTATGAGGAAATCGTCACCCATGACGATGCCTGGTATCGCGCCCATGGCGTCACCACCCGCTTCGGCGAGCCGGTGGTGAAGATCGACCGCAAGAACAAGCGTGTGATCAGCCCCGGCGGCGCCACCCCCTATGACAAGCTGGTGATCGCCACCGGCTCGGCCGCCTTCTTCATCCCGGTGCCCGGCAAGGATCTGCCCGGCGTGATCGGCTTTCGCGACATGGACGACGTGGAAACCATGCTCGAGGCCGCCGGCGAGGCGGGCCGGCGTGCGGTGATCATCGGCGGCGGGCTCCTTGGGCTCGAGGCGGCGGCAGCGCTGAAGGCGCGCGGCATGGAGGTGACGGTGCTGCACCTGATGGGCCATCTGATGGAGCGCCAGCTCGATCCGGCCGCAGGCTACCTTCTGCAGAAGGCGCTGGAAGCGCGCGGCATCGAGGTGATCTGCAACGCCCATACCAAGGCCATTCTGGGCCATGAGCGGGTGGATGCGGTGCTTCTCGAAGATGGTTCGCTGCACCCGGCCGATCTGGTGGTGATGGCCGCGGGCATCCGCCCCGAAACCCGCCTCGCGGTTGAGGCCGGGCTTCGGGTGGAGCGCGGCATCTGGGTGGATGACGCCATGCAGACGACCGACCCGGACATCTTCGCGCTTGGCGAATGCGTCGAGCATCGCCAGACGGTCTATGGCCTCGTCGCGCCCCTCTATGACATGGCCCGGGTGCTGGCGCGCCGCCTCACCGGCGACAGGGACGCAGCCTTCGAGCCGCCGGCCGTTTCCACCAAGCTGAAGGTGACGGGGATCGATCTCTTCTCCGTGGGCGAGATCGCCACCGACAAGGGCCATGAGGAGATCGTCTTCCGCGATCCCGGCCGGGGCATCTACAAGCGCCTGGTGATCGAGGATAACCGCATCATCGGCGTGGTGCTCTATGGCGATACCGCCGACAGCAGCTGGTTCTTCGCCAAGCTTAAGGCAGGCGAGGATATCGGCCCCATCCGCGAAACCCTGATCTTCGGCCCCGCCTTTGCGGAGGGCGCCCCCGCGGACCCTCTCTCGGCCGTTGCAGCCTTGCCGCCTGAGGCGGAGATCTGCGGCTGCAACGGCGTGTGCAAGGGCGATATCGTGGCCGCGATCGAGGGTGGTGCCACCGATCTCGCGGCGATCCGGGCCACCACGAAGGCCTCGGCCTCCTGTGGCACCTGCACCGGGCTGGTGGAGCAGGTGCTGGCGGCGACGCTGGGCGATGATTTCAGGCTTCCCGAAAAGAAGGGCATCTGCCCCTGCACCGATCTGGGCCACGAGGACATCCGCCGCCTCATCAAGGCGCGTGCGCTCAAGTCCATGCCGGCGGTGATGCAGGAAGCGGGCTGGAAAAGCTCCTGCGGCTGCCACATCTGCCGCCCGGCGCTCAATTTCTACCTCCTCGCCGAATGGCCGCTGGAATATGCCGACGACGCCCAGAGCCGCTTCGTCAACGAGCGCAACCACGCCAATATCCAGAAGGACGGTACCTATTCCGTGATGCCGCGCATGTGGGGCGGCATGACCACGCCGGCCGAGCTGCGCGCCATCGCGGACGCGGCCGAGAAATACAACGTCCCGGCGGTGAAGGTGACGGGCGGCCAGCGGATCGATCTTCTGGGCGTGAAGAAGGAGGATCTGCCCTCGATCTGGGCCGATCTCAACGCCGCGGGCATGGTTTCGGGCCACGCCTATTCCAAGGGGCTGCGCACGGTGAAGACCTGCGTCGGCTCCGATTTCTGCCGCTTCGGCACCCAGGACAGCACCGGCCTCGGCATCCGGCTCGAAAAGATCCTCTGGGGCAGCTGGACGCCGCACAAGGTGAAGCTCGCCGTCTCGGGCTGCCCGAGGAACTGCGCCGAAGCGACCTGCAAGGATGTGGGCATCGTCTGTGTGGATTCGGGCTTCGAGATCGGGGTGGCCGGGGCCGCGGGCATGGATCTGAAGAAGACGGAACCGCTCGCCAAGGTCGAGACCGAGGAGGAGGTGATCGAGCATGTCACCGCCTTCATCCAGCTCTACCGCGAAAATGCCGCCTATCTCGACCGGCCCTACAAATGGGTCGCCAAGGTGGGGATGGACTGGGTGCGCGCCGAGGTGGTGGAAAAAGCCGAAAACCGCAGGGCGCTCTGCGAGCGTTTCGAGATTTCCCAATCCGTCTATCGCAAGGATCCCTGGGCCGAGCAGGCCGGCGAGGAATATCGCAGGCGGAAATGGGAACCCCTTGCCGATCTCACGAGGGAGGCCGCAGAATGAACACCGAAACCACCGACTGGATCGACATCGCCGCGCTCGAGGATATCCCGCCCCGCGGCGCGCGGGTGGTGAAAACGGCGCAGGGCTGCATCGCCATCTTCCGCACCCATGACGATCGCGTTTTCGCGCTTGACGACCGCT
>JALVEX010000210.1 GCA_027030435.1 Paracoccaceae bacterium | reverse complement strand
TATCCGGGCAGGCCTTCAACACCAGCCCGAGCGGCAGGCTTGGCTCGGCGCGTTTCAATGGGCCGGGCGGTGGATCTTTGCACTCCCCCTGCCCTTTTGCGGCTTCTTTGCAAAGTTCAGATTCATGAGTATCGGGTTTTGAATTCTGATGGTGGCGCTCATTTTCACCGTCATTGCCGCTCATTTTTTCTGTTTTGCTGAGGGCTGTGCGGATCTCGGCGAGCATCTCTCCCAAGCCCTTGTGGATATCTTTCAGCGCCTCGCGGCCAAGCCTGCGCCGCAGTGCCTTGTGAAAGCCAAGAAGCGCCTGCTCGAAGGCCTCCCAGGGCCCCTCGGCGCCGCTCTCGCGGCCGTATTGCACCAGCTTCAGGGCATCGCGCTTCATCAGCGTGATCTCTTCTCTCAGCCGCTTCAGGGCCTCGGCCGCGGCACGCGCCTCAGCGGCCGCATGGGTGATTTCGCCGGCGCGCACCAGCAGCGGGCGGAGATCGAAGCCGAAAGCGCGGATCACCTCGCCATCCGCGCCCCGCGCGGCGTAGCGCTTGCCGTTGGGGCTGTCATGGCGCAGGATCAGCCCCGCCTGCACCAGGGCCGCGAGATGGCGGCGCAGGGTGCTTTCCGCCATGCCATGCGCCCGCTCGCACAGGGCGCGGTTGGAGGGGAAGACGATCAGATTTTCGTTGTCCGAAAGGCTTTCGCCCTGGTGGAAGCTCAGGAGCGCGTTCAGCACCGAAAGATCGCGATCGCTCACGCCAAAGGCGGCGCGCGCCGTGCAGAGCGCGCGGAAAAGCTCCCATTTGGGAAAATGCGGGATCGGGGCAGGGGCCTCGGCCAGCTCCAGCGCCTGCATCAGGCCAAAGCTTACCGGGCGCCGCCCGAAGGGCGTCACTGTCAAACGTTCCATAGCTGCTCACGAAGCAAAACTTTTTCGCCCACCGGCAACGGTGGTGTTGACAGCCGTCAACGTTGTGCCTTAGATTCGAGAGTGTGAAAAGCGAACCAAAGGCCTCTCGGGATCTGTTTCCGGGGGGCTTTTTCTATTCGTTCTGCCTGTTCGTGCCTCCTTTTTGCTGCTCCACTCCATGTGCGGGCCCTTCCGGGCCCTGTTCGCCGCCGCTTTCCTTCCAGCTGCGGTGAATTTCGGGCAGGCGGGCGATGAGCCATTCATCGAACCCGCCGCTATCCTTTTCCGCGATCTCGAGCACCAGCCGTCCCTTGGCGCGCCTAGCGGTGGCGATGGGCCTGCCGTCCGCCCCGGCGATCGCGCGCGGGGCAGGGGGCTTGCGGCGCTCCCCGGGGCGCTCCCTGGGCCGCGTGAGCCCCTTCAGCACCGCCTCGAAGCGCGCGTCGGAGCTTTCGCCCACCGCCAGCGCCTCGGCGCCATCCGCGCCTTTCGCGATCAGATCGGCCAGGTGCAGCCAGCGATCGCGCCCCACGCCGGGCGCCGGGCCGATGGCCTCGATCAGCGCCTGGGGGATGCGATCGGCCACGCTCAGCATGCGCGAGAGCAGGGTCTTGTCCATGTTGAGGGCATCGCAGATCACCTTGCGCTCATAGCCCGCATCGCGCATCTGGCGGGCGAAACAGGCCTTCTCGATGAAGGAAAGATCCTTGCGCGCGGTGTTTTCCTGGCCCTGAGCGATCACCAGTTCGCGATCGTCCAGCACCCGCACCAGCGCCTTCACCGGCTGGCCGAGCTTCTTGAGCGCCGCCACGCGCCGGCGGCCGTAAACCACCTGATAGCGCTCGGCGTCATTCGGGTTGGGGCGCAGCAGAACCGGCACCTGCTGGCCGTATTCGCGGATCGAATCAATGAGCTGTCCGAGGCCCTCATCGCGATCGAGGCGGTCATGAAAGCCGGCGTTGTCGATCAGGCGGGGATCGATCTCCTGCACCGAGCGGCGCTTGAGATCGGCGATCGACTGGCTGACGGCCCCGATCGCCCCGGTGGTATAGCGCGGCCGCGCCGCATCCACGCGGGCAGGGGGGCTTTCGGCCGCTGCCTCGGGCTGGGCCGGGGCCTCCATCAGGCCCTTCAGTATATCCTTACGTGCCATCTCTGCGCCCCCATGCCGCCTGAACAAGCTCCTCGATCTCTCCATTCACCGCGTTCAGGCTTTCCATCGCGCGCTCGTAGGTGGCGCGGGTGAATTGCGATTTCTCCACTTCATACAAGGTCTGCTTGGTGAGCCCGGCATCGGAAATCGCGGTGGATTTCAGCACCGGATGATTGAGCACGTTTTCCCCGAACATCGAGCGCATGAAGCTCACCATCTGGTTTTGCGGGCCGTCGCCGGGCTCGTAACGGGTGATGAGATAACGCATCCAGTCATAGCTCATGTCGCCCCCCGCCTCGGCCACCACGCCCAGGAGATTGGACGTCATCAGCAGGAACTGGCACATGCTCATCACGTCGAGCATCTGCGGATGCACAGTGACCAGCACCGACGTGGCCGCCGAAAGGGCCGACATCGTGAGAAAGCCAAGCTGGGGCGGGCAATCGATCACCACCACGTCATAATCCTTTTCCACATCCGCGAGCGCGTCTCCCACTCTTGTGAAGAAAAGGTTGCCATCGCGTTGGGCCAGCGCACGGGGGGTATCGTGCTCGAACTCCATCAGATCGAGATTGCCGGGGATGAGATCGAGATTGGTGAAATAGGTGTGCTGGATCACCTCGCCGAGCGGCACCGGATCCTCGTAACGGATCGCATCGTAAAGCGTGCCGCCATCGAGAAGATCGAATTCGGGCTGGAAGCCGTGCAGGGCCGAAAGGCTGGCCTGGGGATCGAGATCGATGCCAAGCACCCTGTAGCCATCGAGCGCCATCTTCTGGGCGAGGTGGGCGGCGGTTGTCGTCTTGCCGCTGCCGCCCTTGAAATTGATCACGCAGATCACCTGCAGATGATCGCCCTCGCGCCGGCCGGGGAGGTAGGTTCCGGGTGATTTAGTGCCTTTTTCGAGGTATTCGCGCAGGGCCTGGATATCCTCGGGGCTGTAGTAGCGCCGCCCGCCGGCGCGGATCTCGGGCGAGGGGCCCTTGCCATCGAGGTGCAGCTTGCGCAGATAGGCATCCTTCACGCCCAGCAGCTCGGCCACCTCGCCGGAGGTGAACTTGCGCAGCTGGCGGCGGGCATCGGGGGGGAAAAGCTGGGCGCGATGCGCCTGGAGGCGCTCGGAAAGCTTCAGCGCATGTTCGCCGATCAGCTTGTCTATTCTGGTTTTTTCCACTGCCATCGGTGCATCATTGCCCTGTATCTCGGCCTTTTCGGCTCTGCCTCGTTCGCATCCGTTTGTTACGGTTTTATGCGTCTTTTTCTGTTTGTTGCGTATATGAATGGCGGAGAATCGGGATTCGGGCAAGCGCTTTTCTGTATCTTGTGGGTAACGGAGCGAAGGCCACAAGGCCGAAAGGCCAGCCCCAGCGGCCCGTTTTCCGCAGAATTTCCCCATCAGGCACCGAATATCCTTGCAATTCTTCCATTGTGTGGAATATTTGCATGGTAATGATTGAACGCCTCGCAAAAGAACGGGTCGAACAGGCCCTTGAGCGCCAGCCCGCCGTGGTGCTGCTCGGGCCGCGGCAGGTCGGCAAAACGACGCTCGCGCTCGAAATCGCCGCCACGCGCGATTCGGTGCATCTCGATCTCGAGCGCCCGCAGGATCGCCAGATTCTCGCCGAGCCCGAGCTTTTCCTCTCTGAACAGGCAGGAAAGCTCGTGGTGCTCGATGAAGTGCAGCTCATGCCCGATCTCTTCGCCACCCTGCGCCATCAGATCGACGAACGGCGCAGGGCCGGGCACCGGACGGGGCAATTCCTGCTTCTCGGCTCCGCCAGCCGCACGCTCCTGCATCAATCGGCACAATCGCTCGCCGGCCGCGTGACCTATATCGAGCTTTCCGGCTTCAACCTGCTCGAAACCGGGGCGGAAAGCCTCAATCGCCTCTGGCTGCGCGGCGGCTTCCCCGAGGCCTTCCTCGCACCCGACGATGCGGCGAGCCTCCACTGGCGCGAGGATTTCATCCGCACCTATCTCGAGCGCGACATCCCCCAGTTCGGCCCCCGCATCCCGGCCGAGACCCTGCGCCGCTTCTGGACGATGCTTGCCCATGAGCAGGGCGGCCTTCTGAACGCGGCGCGGCTCGCGGCGGGGCTTGGCGTTTCCGGTCAGACGGTGGCGCGCTATCTGGATCTGATGTGCGATCTTATGCTGGTGCGCCGGCTGAAGCCCTGGCATCGCAACATCGGCAAGCGGCTGGTGAAATCGCCCAAGATCTTCGTGCGCGACAGCGGGCTTGTCCATTCCCTGCTGAATATCCCCACGTCAGAGACGCTTCTCGCGCATCCCGTGGTTGGCGGGAGCTGGGAGGGCTTCGTGATCGAAAACATCCTGAGCGCCGCGCCCGCGGGCCATGAGGCCTGTTTCTTCCGCAGCAGCGGGGGAGCGGAGATCGATCTGGTGCTGCAGCTTCCGGGGGGCGAAACCTTGGCGATCGAGATCAAGCGCAGCACCGCCCCGCGCGTCTCGCGCGGCTTTCACACCGCGGCGCAGGACGTGGGGGCTGATGCGCGGTTTCTCGTCTATGCGGGCACGCGCGAAGTGCCCATGCAAGGCGGCATCCGCGCCCTGCCGCTGGCGGCGATGATGGAGAGGCTGAACGCCATGTAAGGCATATGTTAGCATATTCGCGATATGCATATTGACAGAACCTATCAATCTGATAGGCGTAATAATCGCGCCATAGCAGACAAGGCCACCAATACCCAGCGACGGATCAATGACAGATGAAAAAGCAGCCATGGCGCCCGGCGGATGCAACGAAATCGATCAACACCCTTGCGAAAGATGATGCTTGCGATGTTCACTGGACAAAACATGCACGGGACAGGCTCAACGAACGTGGGCTCATAATCGGTGATGCGCTACAAGTGCTCAGAAGGGGCTTTGTATATGATGACGCGGAAAAAGCGACGAGATCCGGCCTGTACAAATACAGGATCACCGGGAAGACACCCAACTCGCAAAACCGGGAAGTAACTGTAATTGCAATACCCGACCCTCACGGATGCCAGATCAAGATCGTGACCGTGATGTGGAAGGATGAATGCTGATGGGATATATCACCATGCAAAATGAGGCATACCACTACACTGACTGCGGGCTCGACAATGTGTACATCGAAGGCTTCGATCTTGTCTGCGATGACAGCGGAGAAGAGACGATCTGCATTCCTGCAATCGGTCGGCTCCACAAGGCCATCGCCCAAAGCATCGTGATGATGCCTTGCCCGATTTCTGGCAAGGAATTGCGCTTTCTGCGCACCGAGATGGGCTATACGCAAAAGGAACTCGCAGACATCCTGAAAACCAGCGAGCAAACCCTGGCGCGATGGGAAAAGGGGCAGACCAGCATCCCCGGAGCGGCCGATATCCTCATACGCAAACTCACCGGCGAAAAACTCGGCTTTGAGCGGGATGAAGGTGTGGAAAGCATTGCCGGAAAGATCCACAAAGAGAGAGATGCCTGCCCGGAACTGAGAATCCACACCGAGACCGGGCGGGATTACCGGCCTGTAGCGGCCTGAAAAGGCGTTCATTCCAATAGATCCGTCGCCGGGTTTTCGGTGATCTCCACGTCATCATAATAGCGTTGCGCCTGGGCGAGGGAGCGGTGCAGGGAAAGGCGCATGGCCGCCTGGATCGGCGCGCCGTCCAGCGCGGCCTGGGTGAGGAAGCCCGAGCGCAGCCCATGGGGGGAGGCGAAATCCTCCGGGTAGCCGGCCAGCGCGAGGCGCTTCTTCACGATCATGTAGATGCCATCGGGCGAAAGCGGGCGGGCGAGGGGATCGTCATTGATGGTTACGGGGCGAAACAGCGGGCCGTCCTCGATCGGGGCGGTTTCGATCCAGAGCGCCAGCGCATCCGCGGCGCGGCCCTTCAGCACGAGGCGCGGGGTGGCGCCGGGGGTGGTTGTCTTGGTGGCGAGCAGATCGAGCCAGATCAGGCCCTGATCGGCGAAATCCTTAAGGCTCACATCGGCCCGCATCAGAGACGATATTTCGCTGCGCCGCCGCCCGCCCGAGGCCCAGGCCAGCATCAGCACGGCGCGATCGCGGATGCCGCGCAAGCTGTGATCGCAGGTGGCGAGCATCGCTTCGAGCACCTCGCGGGTGATCGGATGGGCGGATTTCGGGGCAGGGGGCCTTGCGGCAGCGCGCCTGGCCTTCTGGCGGGCCTGGCGCAACAGCGGCGCCTCGAAGGGGCTGGCGAGATTCTTCATCCGGTGAAAGGCCCGCCAGGAGGCGATGCGGCGATCGAGCGTGGCCGGGGCAGGGCAGGCGAGGGATTTGCGCAGGCCCGCCCCGATCAGCGCCTCGGCCGTGGCCCTTGCAGGATCGTCGGGCGGCGCGTCCGAAAGATCGCGCGCGTGATCGAGCACGAAGCGCAGCGCTACTTTCTCCGATTCCGGCCATGTCAGAGCCGCACCGAAGGCCGCGCGCTTCCAGGCGGTGATATAGAGAAGATCGCGCTCATAGGCGCGCAGGGTGTTCTTCGGCGTGCCGCGAATATAGAGATCGGTGAGCGCGGATTCATCGGCATCCGACAGGGCAGGGGGGCTGAAGGGGATAACGGGCGGCTTCATGGTGAGATCCGGTTGACAGCGCAGGGAATATCGGCTAGACATCCAGCTAGCCTGTTGAGTGGAGGCGGCATCCAATGTGGACATTGCAGGACGCGAAAAACAGATTCAGCGCGGTTGTCGAGGCGGCGCTTGCGGGCGAGCCCCAGGAGGTGAGCCGGCGGGGCAAACCTGCGGTGGTGGTGCTTTCGGTGGCGCAATACGAGCATTTGCGCGCCGCGGCAGGGGCCGAGCGGGGCAGCTTCATCGATCATCTGCTTGCCTTCCCGGGCGGCGAGATCGTGCGCGCCGAGGTGCGCCCGCGTGATGTGGCCCTGTGATGTGGCGCTTTGATCCGCGCCCGTGATGTATATCCTCGATACCGACGTGATCTCGGCGCTGCGCCGGCCTGAGCGCGCGCCCAAGGCCGCCGCCTGGCTGCGCGGCAGGGCGGAAAACAGCCTCTATCTCAGCGCAATCACCATCGGCGAGATCGCCCGCGGGATCGGCTTGCAGCAAAGGCGCGATCCCGTGTTTGCCAATGATCTTGCCCGCTGGCTTGACCGCACCACGGCGCTTTTTGCCGATCGCATCCTGCCGTTCGAGGCCGAGGACGCCCGCATCTGGGGCCGCCTCAGCGCCGAAATCGGCCACAACGGCGCCGATCTCATGATCGCCGCCAGCGCCCTCCGCCACGGCGCAACGGTGGTGACGGGCAACGGCAGCGATTTCCGCCCGACCGGCGTGAAGCTGGAAAATCCGTTCTGATCCGCAGGCGCTCGTGATCCCGTTCATGGGGCGAGCCTTGCGCTTTTCGCGGCGAAAATCAATAGTCATGATAACTGTAACTTATCACGACTATTAGAACAGTATAAAAACCGCGGATGTAATTTGCATTATGGCGTGTTTTTGCTCATTATGAATAAATGAACCCAGAAGACAAATACGAAGAGGCAGAAACCGAACCCTCCATCTACGATCGCGAGACGGAGGAGGCGGATCTGTGGTTCGTGCCGCCGGACGAACCGGCCGAAACCGGGGCAGGGGAGGGGGCCTGCCTTCTCCGCGCCGCGGATTGGGAAGCTGCGGAAAGCCGCTGCGCCCGCCCTCTCGCCGATGCCGCAAGCGCACTTGCCCGCCTCGATGAGCGGCTTGCAAGCCTTGCGGAGCCCGGACGCCATGCCCAACGCCTCGCCATCGGCGAGGTGGCCGGGCTTTCCTGGGCCGAGGGGCAGCGGCTTTCCGAAGAGCGCATCGCGCTTTATGCGGCGCTGCGCCTCTCCGCCACCGATGCGGACGCACGCGATCTTTCCCTTGCCGACTGGGCGAGGCGCAGGCTTCTCGGCGGGCCGGCACCGGATGACACGGCCGCTTTTCTCGGGCGAAGCCATAGTGAGCCCGGCACGGGGGAGGGGGCGGAGCGGGGCGATCTGATCCCCCGTCCGCTTGGCGAGGAATTCGCCGCGCTCGCCCACCGGTGGCGCGAGGAAATCGCTCGTGGCGATCTGCATCCGATCACCCGCGCCTGCCAGGCCTGGCACCTCTGGCGCCAGCTCGGGCTTTCGGGGCCAGAGGCGGTGATCGAGCCCGCCGTGGCCGCGGCGCGCATCGGCGCCCGGGGCCTCTGCGCGCTTTCCTTCATGCCGATCGCCTTCGCCACCGGCAGGGCGCTCACCGGCCCGCGCCACCACGGCCCGCCGGCGCAGCGGCTGAAGCCCTGGCTTCGATCGGTGACGGAGGCCGCCACCAACGCCCGCGCAACGCTCGAGCGCGTTACGGCCTGGGAGGCCCGCGCCCGCGCCGCTACCGCCGACATGAAGGGCCGCACCCCGCGCGCCCTGATCGAGGCCCTGGCCGCGCTGCCGGTGCTCTCGGCCCCCGCGGCCGAGCACCTCACCAAGGCCTCGCGCGCCGCCGTGCAGCGCAATCTCGCCCGCCTCACCACCCGCGGCCTCGCCCGCGAAATCACCGGCCAGACGCGCTATCGCTTCTGGAAGGCGATGATCTGAGGGGCAGCCCGCCCGCCGGCTCAGCGCTTCACCGCGCGGTTTCGCGGATCGTGGAAGGGCTTCAGCGATACCGCGCAGGGGACGCGCTCTGTGGCGACCTCGAGCTCGTATTCGCCGCTCAGCACGAAATCATCGTCCACCCCTTCGGGGTTGCGCACATAGCCGTAGCCGATGGATTTTCCGAGCGTGTGGCCAAAGCCGCCCGAGCTCAGCCAGCCCACGCGTTCGCCGTTGCGATAGATCGTCTCGCGCCCATGCAGCACCACCTCGGGCGCGGCCAGAAAGCCCGCCATCAGCTTTTTCACGCCTGCGCGCCGCTGCGCCTCGAGCGCGGCGCGACCGATGAAATCGGTGTCGCTTCCGAGCTTCACCGCCCAGCCAAGCCCCGCCTCGAGCGGCGTGTGATCGGGGCCGATATCCGAGCCCCAGGCGCGGTAGCCCTTTTCGAGCCGCATGGATTCGATGGCGCGGTAGCCGGCGTCCCTCAGCCCATGCGCCGCGCCGGCCTCGTGCAGGGCATCGTAAACGCTCGGCGCGTGTTCCACCGGCAGGTGCAGCTCCCAGCCGAGCTCCCCCACATAGGTGATCCTGAGCGCCAGCACGGGGCAGCCGGCAATGGCGATGCGCCGGGCGGTGGCGAAGGGGAAGGCTTCGTTGCGCACGTCATCGCGGGTGACGGCGGAGAGGATCTCGCGCGCCTTCGGCCCCATCAGCGAAAGCACCGCATTGGCGGAGGTGACATCGAACAGCTGCGCATTCGCGCCCTGGGGGATATGGCGCGCGATCCAGGAAAAATCGCGGGTCGCCTGGGCGGTGCCGGTGACGATGTAGAATTCATCCTCCGCCAGCCTGGTGATCGTCAGATCGCTTTCGATGCCGCCGCGCGCATTCAGAAGCTGGGTGTAGGTGATCGCGCCCGCGGGCCTTTCCATGCGATTGGCGCAGATCCATTGCAGCGCCGGCAGGGCATCGGGCCCCTTGAGAACGAACTTGGCGAAAGACGTCTGATCGAAGAGCACCGCCGCGCTGCGCCCGGCCCTGTGCTCGCGCCCCACCGCCTCATGCCAGTTGGGCCGGCCGAAGGTGGGAATATCCCGCGCCGCCTCGCCCGCGGCGGTATCGGCAAACCAGTTCGGCCGCTCCCAGCCGAGCTTCTCGCCGAACACCGCGCCCTTTTCGCGCAGGCGATCATAGAGCGGCGAGCGGCGGCAGGGGCGGGCGCTTTCGTATTCCTCCGCCGGCCAGGCCATGGCGTAATGGCGGCCATAGGCCTCGTGGGTGCGGGTGCGGATCCAGTCGTCATCGAAATGGGGCTGGCCGAAGCGGCGGATGTCGGCAGGCCACAGATCAAAGGGCGGCGCGCCGTTTGCCACCCATTCCGCGAGCGCCATGCCCGCCCCGCCGCCGGCGGCGATGCCGAAGGCGTTGAACCCGGCGCCGACGAAGAAATTTCTGAGTTCCGGCGCCTCGCCGAGGATGAAATTGCCGTCGGGGGTGAAGCTTTCGGGGCCGTTCACCAGCGTCTTGACCCCGGCCGTTTCCAGCGCCGGCACGCGCCCGAGGGCCAGCTTCATCAGGGGCTCGAAGTGATCGAAATCGCTCTCGAGGAGGGAATAGTGAAAGCCCGGCGGGATGCCGTTTTCGGCCCAGGGGAGGGGATTTGGCTCATAGCCGCCCATCACCAGCCCGCCCACCTCCTCCTTGTAGTAGGTGAGGCGATCGGGATCGCGCAGGGTGGGCAGATCGGGGGATACGCCGGCGATCGGCTCCGTCACCATATACTGGTGCTGCACCGATACCAGCGGCACGTTGACGCCGACGCTTTTCGCCAGCGCCCGCGTCCACTGCCCGGCGCAGGCGATGACGACGGGCGTTTCGATCCGCCCGCGGGTTGTCTCCACCCCCCGGATCACGCCCTTTTCCACCGCCACCGAAAGCACCTTCACATCCTCGAAGATCAGCGCCCCCTTCATGCGCGCGCCGCGGGCGAGGGATTGGGTGATGTCGGAAGGGTTGGCCTGGCCGTCGGTGGGCAGGAAGGCGGCGCCGATCACGTCATCCACCTGCATCAGGGGCCACAGATCCTGCGCTTCCTTCGGGCTCAGAAGCGCCATCTCGAGGCCGAAGGAGCGCGCCGTGGTGGCCTGGCGGCGCACCTCCTCCCAGCGCTCTTCGGTGCAGGCGAGGCGCAGGCCGCCGTTCATCTTCCAGCCCGTG
>JALVEX010000209.1 GCA_027030435.1 Paracoccaceae bacterium | reverse complement strand
CACCCCCGCCCGCGCCGCCCAGACTGCCGCTTCGAAGGCCTCGGGATCGAGCCGGGCCAGCACGTCGCCCTTCTTCACCCGCTCGCCGAGATCCACGCCGCGGCTGGCAATGGTGCCGGAGACGGGAAAGCCGAGATCGCCCTCGATGCGCGCGGCCACGGTGCCGATGATGGCGCGGCTTTCGGCCGGGCCGCGGCCGGTGATCTCGGTCACGACAGGGCGCGCAACGCTGGCCTCATCGGCCCGCGCGGCCAGTGGCGCCATCGTCAGCATTGCCGGCAGGGCAAGGGCCGCGAGCAGCAGATCAAGGCCGCGCAGGAATGCCGCCATGGGCTTCATTCGCCCGCCTCCTTCGCGGATGTTTCGTTGCCCGCAAGCCGCACAAGCCGCCCCGGATACATCAGCTGCGCGCCGGCGGCGACGATCAGATCGCCGTCCGCAAGCCCGGTTTCGAGGATGATCCTGCCATCTTCATGGCGCGCGATTTCCACCGGCTGAAGCTGAACCTCCCCCAGCCCCGGCGCATCTTCGAGCGCCATCACCTTCCACACCGCCGCCCCCTGCCCCGCGGCCACGAGCGCGGTGGCGGGGATTGCCACATGGGCCGGCATCGGCAGGGTGACGGTGCCGCGGACCGCATCGCCGTAATGCACGCCCTCGGGGCGGCCATCCACCCCAACCTTCACCTCCACCGTGCCCTTGCGCGGATCGACAAGCGGGGAAATTTCCCGCAGATGGCCGGTGAAGCGGACGGCGGGCCTGTCGATCAGGGCGAGGCGCACCTTGATAGCGGAGCCGAGAAACACGGGCAGCGCCTCGGGGGCATCGAAAACCGCATCGAGCGCCTCGCCCGAGGCCAGCATCAGCACCGGGCGCGCGCCCGCGACGACCTCGCCCGGATCGGCCAGCCGGCGGGTGATGACGCCGCTCTCGGCGGCACGCAGGAAGGTATCCTCGTAGAATTTGCGCGCCCGGGTGAGATTGGCGCTGGCGCGCTCCATGTTGGCCTGGGCGATATGGTAGCGCCGCTCGGCCTCGTCGCGCCGGATCCGCGTGGTGGCGCCGCGCGCGAGAAGCGCCTCCTGGCGCTGGAATTCCTCCTCCGCGCGCCTGAGATCGGCCCGCGCCGCCTCCACTTCCGCTTCCGCTTCGTGCAGCGCCTGCTCCTGCTGCACCGATTCAAGGCGCGCAAGCTCCTGGCCCTTCTCCACCCGATCTCCCTCGCGCACCTCGATGCGCAGGATCCGCCCGCCGCGCGGGAAGGCAAGCCCGATCTCCTCTCGCGCCTTGATCTCGCCCGAAAGCGCCCGGGTGATGCTGTCCGCCGCCTCGCGGATCTCGATCACCGGCACGTTCGCCGGCGGCTCCGCCGCAAGGGGCAGTGCGGCCAGAAGCACGGCGCCGGCTGCCATGGCAAGAAGCGCATGTCTGCGCCGCAGGGGAATCATGCCGTGCCTTTCATGCCGGTGGCCTGCCTGTTGCAGCTGGTTGCGGGAAGGCCGGGAAAGCGCCGGCCCGCCCCCGAGCCTACTCCAATGGCGTTCGGGAGCACAAGGGCAGTGAAGATCATTGAAGATCATTCGGGGGCTTGCGTGGCACGGAGCGGCAAGCTAAACAGGCGCCGCGCGGGTGTAGCTCAATGGTAGAGCAGCAGCTTCCCAAGCTGACGACGAGGGTTCGATTCCCTTCACCCGCTCCATTTCCCCAGCCAGTGCCGCGTGCCATCTCCCGACAGACGCCGCGCATGATCCATGCCGCGTTGTCCCTGCCCGCGTATCAAGCGTCAGCGCCCTGCCCCGCCGGGCGGGCTGCGCCGCGCTTTGCGCCGCCTGCGGCCATGCCCTCTTCGCGCCCCCTTCCATTCTCCAAGCCCTTCGCGCAGAAGGGCCGTCATCGGATGATCGGGCGCTGCCTCGCCGTGGCGCGCCAGGAGCGCGGGGATGAGGGCAGGCGCATCGGCGCCATCGGGCAGCGAAAGCGCCCAATCGAGCAGGATCGAGCGGCATTCGGCCTCGGAGATCCCATCGATCCGGTAGCATTCGCGAATGAGATTCTTCGGATCGCAATCGGGCATCCGTTCGGCCTCCGTCATGGGGAAAATCTTCCTCTGCCTGCACGCATCGGCGCGCCCCTCCTGCGGGGCGCATCCGCGTCAGCCCTCATCGCATTGCGAGGGCTTTCGTTCAAGCGCGGCATCGATCACCGCGCCGGCGCGTTCCGCCGCGCTTTCCAGCCTTTCTGCAAGTGCATCAATACTTTCCGCGCCACAATTGGCACGAAGAAAGGCGCGCCCGCCGGCGCCGATCTCGTCGGGATCGACAACCCTGTCCGCCAGCAGACGGCTCGCCGCCTGCAGGCGCCAGAAGAGATCATGCGCATCGAGAAGCGCCCTGCGTTCGCTCTCATTGATCCAGCCGCACTGGCAGGCCGCCTGCAACTGCCCCTGCACATCGCGCGCCGTGGCGCCGGCCAGCAGCACGCCCGTCTGGGCGCAAAGCTCGATATCGAGCAGATGGCCGGGCCCGAGCTTGGCATCGAATGGGCCGACGCCCGGTTTTTCCGCCTGCAGACGCGCCCGCATTTCGCGCACCTCGCCGAGGATCTCCCCGGCCCGCGCAGAACCGCCCTTCCCGGCGATCAGCCGGCCGCGAAACGCCTCGACCTCTGCGCCAAGCGCCATGTTGCCGGCCACCGGGCGGGCGCGGGTGAGCGCGAGATGCTCCCAGACCCAGGCCTCGTTCATCTGGTAATCGCGAAAGGCGGCCCATGAGGTGGCCACGGGGCCCTGGCGGCCGGAGGGGCGCAGACGCATGTCCACTTCAAAGAGGCGGCCCTCGGCCATGGGGGCGCTCAGGGCCGTCACGAAGGCCTTGGTGAGGCGGGCGAAATACTGGCGCGCGGGCAGCGGGCGGGGGCCATCGGATTGGGCATCGTGGGGGGCGTCATAGATCACGATCAGATCGAGATCGGAGGCCGCATGCAGCCGCCCCGCCCCGAGCGAA
>JALVEX010000208.1 GCA_027030435.1 Paracoccaceae bacterium | reverse complement strand
GTTGCGAGGCCGGAAAGCACCATGACATCGGTAAGCGCGCCGAGATGGCCGATGCGGAAGGCCTTGCCCGCCATCTCACCAAGCCCGATGCCGAAGGAAACATTGTATTTCTGATAGACGTGATCTGTCAGCGCATTGGAATCAAAGCCCTCGGGCACGAGAATCGCGCTGACGCTGTCGGAATAAAGATCCGGGCTTTTTGCCGCCAGTTCCATTCCCCAGGCAGCGACGGCCCTACGCACGCCCTCGGCCAGCCGGTAATGGCGGGCAAATACGTTTTCGAGCCCCTCTTCGAGCAGCATGTCGAGGCTCTCGCGCAGCCCGAAGATCAGATTGAGCGGTGGCGTGTAGGGGAAGCCCCCGGAGGCATTGGCCGCAGCCATCTCGCGCATGTCGAAATAGCAGCGGTGGGCCCCGGCCCCCTCCATCGCCGCCATTGCCTTGGGGGAAACCGCCAGCAGAGCGGCGCCGGCAGCCAGCATGAAACCCTTCTGCGAGCCGGAAATCGCGATATCCACCCCCCATTCATCCATGCGGAAATCCATCGACGCCAGCGACGAGACACAATCCACGAAGAGCATGGCCGGATGGCCCGCTCCATCCATGGCCTTGCGCACGGCGGCGATATCGGAAAGCACGCCCGTTGCCGTTTCGTTATGGGTCACGAGAACGGCGCGGATCTCGTGGCGCTTGTCGGCGGCGAGGATTTCGGCGAAGCGATCGGCCGGCGCGCCCGCACCCCATTCGCACTCGATCACCTGCACATCAAGCCCATGGCGCCGGCACATGTCGATCCAGCGGTGGGAAAACATGCCGTAGCGCGCGATCAGCACCTTGTCGTCCGGTGAAAGGGTGTTGGTGATCGCCGCCTCCCAGCCGCCGGTGCCCGAAGCAGAAAAGATGAAGGTCTGGCCATCCCGGGTGCGGAACACCTTTTTCAGATCCCTGAGAACGGGCGTGAAGACTTCCACGAAATCGGGCGCGCGGTGATCGATCGTCTGCACGTTCATCGCATGGCGCAGCCGGTCGGGTATGTTGGTCGGGCCGGGAATGAAAACCGGATTGAGGCCGAACATGGATGTTCCTTCCGAGGGTGAACGACACATCCGATGATAGCTGAGCAACCTGTATTTTCAATTTTTCTGAAAAATCTTTTCATTTTGTGAAAAATTATGCTAAGACGCTGAAAATACGCGATTTCGTATTTTCCATCGTGTGAGGGTGTTTTTCGCATCGGTATTGCGCATGTTAATAAACGGCGACGGAAGAGGAGTTCGCGAAATGCCGCAGGCCAGCGAGAAAGCTGCGAATCGCAAGCGGGGGCGCCCCCGTTCGGCGTTGCATGATAGGGAGAATACGCCCGTTCGCGCGCTCGATCGGGGCCTCGATCTGCTGCAGGTGCTGTCACGCCGCGGCAGCATGACTCTGAGCGACGTTGCGCGCGCGGCAGACATTCCCGCCTCGACAGCCCATCGCCTGCTCGGCACCTTGCAGCAACACGGCTTCGTGCAGTTTGACGGCGATGCGCAGGAATGGGCCATCGGCATCGGCGCCTATCGTATCGGCGCAACCTATCTTTCGCGCCACAATCTTGTGGATGCGGCGCGCCCGATCCTTCGCAGGCTGATGGAGCAAACCGGCGAAACCGCCAACCTCGCCATTCTCGAGCGCCATGAAATCGTTTTCGTTTCCCAGGTCGAAACGCAAAACCCGGTGCGCGCCTTTTTCCTGCCCGGCACCCGGAGCCTCCTGCATGCTTCCGGGATAGGCAAGGCGCTCCTCGCCAACCGGAGCAATGACGAGATCATCGCGGTTATCAGGGAAAAGGGCCTCCCGCGTTATACCGGGAAAACCCTGACATCGCCGCAATCCCTTCTCGGCGAAATCGCCCGGATCCGGGCTCAGGGCTATTCACTCGATGATGAAGAGCAGTTCAGCGGAATGCGTTGCATCGGCGCGGCCATCTTCAACCCCTTCGGCGAGGCGGTCGCCGGCATATCAATCTCGGGGCCGGCCGGGCGCTTCAGCGATGAGATGATAGCCTCCAGCAAGGATCACGTGATCCGTGCCGCGCAGGAACTGACCCTGGCAACAGGCGGGCGCCAGCGCGGCTGATCAGCGCCTGGGTGCCATCCTCATGATGCGGCTCCATATTGCCCTGCAGGCCGGTCCGCTGGTCCGTCTGTGCCTGAATGCCACCACTTCGAGCCCGACCTGCCATTGCCGCTCCTGCAAGGCCGCGAGCCGGGTGCGATATCCTCCCTCGACAAGCGAACGCGGAAGCCACCCCACGCCCATCCCTCTTGTCACGCATTCGCGCAATGTATGGGCGATGTTGCACTCCATTCGCCGCGGACCGGAGAAAACTTTTGGCGCAGCTTCGATCATGTGCTCCACGAGCCGGGCAAAATAGGCGCCCCGCCCATAGAGCAACAGCGGCAAGGGCTTTCCGGCACGCGCCGGATCTCCGCTGGCATGATCGGGAAAATGGGCACGGGAAACATAGGGGCAGAGCCTGTCATGCTCGATCACGTGCATGTCGAAGAGATCGGGATCGAGCAGCACCGGCAGTTGCGCCCCCCGATGGCAGATCAGGATTTCGCTCCCCCCGGAAACGAAATCGGTAATGATATCGCTGACGCTGCCGACAGCCGCCTCCGCCCGGATCGTTGTCCCGGCAGCCCAGGAGGACCACCAGGTAGGAAAGCGGGAAAGGGCCAGCATGTGGGGCATGGAAATGCGCACCCGAGCATTGCGGCCAAGCTCGGGATGCGAAAGGCGCGCCCGTGCTTCCCCCAGCTGGGCGATGATACCGGCGGCTTCATGGGCGAAACGCTCGCCTTCCGGCGTCAGTCGCACGGGATGGGTGGCCCGATCGACAAGCCGCGTTCCCAGCCACTCTTCTAGCGCCCTGATCCGCCGGCTGAATGCGGCCTGGGAAATGTTGCGTGCCGCTGCCGCGCGGGTGAAATTCCCACGCTCCGACAGTTCCAGAAAATCTTCAAGCCAGGCGATATCCATCGGATCCTTCTGTACCTTTGCATCCCGGTA
>JALVEX010000207.1 GCA_027030435.1 Paracoccaceae bacterium | reverse complement strand
CAGTTGCCATCAGATCGGCGAGGGCGCGAAGAACCGCACCGGCCCGGTGCTGACCGGCATCATCGGCCGCCCCGCCGGCTCCTGGCCGGGCTTCAAATATTCGAAGGGAATGCAGGCGCTCGCCGGGAAGGGTCATGTGTGGAGCGAGGATGAAATCTTCGCCTGGCTCGCCAACCCCACCAAATACCTGCGTGAAAAGACGGGCGATCCGCGCGCCCGCGCCAAGATGAACTTCAAGCTACGCGATGAACAGGCCCGGCGCGACGTGATCGCCTATCTGGCGACCTTCAAGGGCGCGGATCAGGCCGGGGCGGAGGCAGCCCCCGAGGGCGCATCCTCCGAGAGCACAGCCACCGAGAGCTCAGCCACCGAAACAACTGCCCAGCAGAGCCCTGCACCAAACACCGCGCCCACCGTCAAGCTGCCGGCCGATCCGCAGGGCATCTGCGCTGTCAACGGCTCGCCGGATACCCTCGTCTTCACGGCGGAAACGTCCGACGGATCGCGCATGATCGAAAAGCTGAAGCCCGGCCAGTGGTTCTGCATCAGCAGCGAAGGCGATGGCACGGTGGGCGCGTTTCTGAGCGAGGATGCGCTTGAAGGATGCGAACGTCTGGCGAAGAAGGATCAGCCGGAAATCCTGCTGCAATACCACGATTTCGACCGCTGCCTGTGGCAGGGCAACAGTAACTGACGCCGCCAATCCCGCGCCACATGCCGCCCCTGACCATTGCGCGCCGCTGATCTGGCGCTAAAAGGGGGTGGCAACAGGCGGTGGCGCGAATGGGCAGACAGGCAGACGAACAGGCAGACGAACGGACCGGAGGGCAGGCCGGCACAGGGGCGGGCGAGAAGGATCCCCTGGTGATCTTCACCCCCTCGGGGCGGCGCGGGCGCTTCCCGAAGGGCACGCCCGTGCTCACCGCCGCGCGCCGGCTGGGCGTGGATCTCGACAGCGTCTGCGGCGGGCGCGGCATCTGCTCGCGCTGCCAGGTGCAGCCGGGCAAGGGGGAATTCCCGAAATTCGGGGTGACGGTGGCGGAAGATGCGCTTTCGCCCGTGAATGATGTCGAGGCGCGCTATGACCGCATCCGCGGCCTTGCGCCGGGGCGGCGTCTGGGCTGTCAGGCGCTGATCGAGGGCGATGTGGTGATCGATGTGCCGCCCGAAAGCCAGGTGCACCGGCAGGTGGTGCGCAAGCGGGCCGAGGCGCGCGAAATCACCCTCGATCCCGCCCTGCGGCTTCTTTACGTGGAAGTGGCCGAGCCCGACATGCACGAGCCCTCGGGCGATCTCCAGCGCCTCACCGCCGCGCTTGCGGAGCAATGGGGGATCGAGGACGCGGCGCTTGATTTCGCCCTCCTGCCCGAACTGCAGAAGATCCTGCGCACGGGGGAATGGAAGGTGACGGCCGCCCTCTGGCAGCCCGATGAAGCCACCCGCCCGCGCATCGTGGCGCTCTGGCCCGGCATCCATGCCGAGGGGCTCTATGGGCTCGCGATCGATCTCGGCTCCACCACCATCGCCGCGCATCTGTGCGATCTCGCCTCGGGCGAGGTGGTGGCGAGCGCGGGCGTGATGAACCCGCAGATCCGCTTCGGTGAGGATCTGATGAGCCGGGTTTCCTACGCGATGATGAACGAGGGCGGCGCCGCGGAGATGACGGCCGCGGTGCGCGAGGGCCTGTGCGGGCTGATCGGCGATGTGGCGCGCGAGGCCGGCATCGGCAGCGAGCGGATCCTCGAGGCGGTGATCGTCTGCAATCCGGTGATGCACCACCTTTTCCTCGGCATCGACCCTTACGAGCTTGGCCAGGCGCCCTTCGCGCTCGCCACATCGGATGCGATCGATCTCTCCGCCGCCGATCTCGCCCTCGCCCCCGCCCTGCCCGCGCCTGCGCGCATCCACATGCTGCCGTGCATCGCCGGCCATGTGGGGGCGGACGCGGCCGCCGTCACCCTCTCCGAAGCGCCGGAAAAAAGCGAGGATCTGGTGCTGGTGGTGGATGTGGGCACCAATGCCGAGATCCAGCTCGGCAGCCGCCGGCACGGGGTGCTGGCCTGCTCATCGCCCACCGGGCCGGCGTTCGAGGGTGCGCAGATCAGCTCGGGCCAGCGCGCCGCCCCCGGCGCCATCGAGCGGGTGCGCATCGATCCCGCCACCAAGGAGCCCCGCTTCAAGGTGATCGGCTGTGATCTGTGGTCCGACGATCCGGGCTTTGCCGCGGCCACCGCCGCCACCGGCGTGACCGGCATCTGCGGCTCGGGCATCATCGAGCTGGTGGCCGAGATGCGCATGGCGGGGCTGGTGGATGCCTCGGGGCTGATCGGTACGGCCGAGCAGACGGGCTCGCCGCGCTGCTTCTCGGACGGGCGCACCCAGAGCTATCTCGTCTGGGAGGATGGCGAGAGCCGCATCACGGTGACCAACCGCGACATCCGCGAAATCCAGATGGCCAAGGCCGCGCTCTATTCCGGCGCGCGGCTGTTGATGGACAAGCTCGGCGTGGATCACGTGGAGCGCATCGTGCTCGCCGGCGCCTTCGGCGCGCATATCTCGCCGCTCCATGCGATGGTGATCGGCATGATCCCCGATTGCCCGCTCGAGAAGGTCACATCCGCGGGCAACGCAGCCGGCACCGGCGCGCGCATCGCGCTCCTCGATCGAAAGGCGCGCGCCGAGATCAGGGAAACCGTGAAGCGCATCACGAAGGTGGAAACCGCCATCGAGCCGCGCTTTCAGGAGCATTTCGTCAATGCTTCCGCGATGCCGAATGCAGTGGATCCCTTCCCGATCCTGCGCGCGATCCAGCCCCTGCCCGATGTGAGCTTCAACACCGGGGGCGGCGGAGGGGATGGCACAGGCAGCGGCCGGCGGCGGCGGCGCAGGAGCGCCCGCGACAGCTGACGTTCATCGCACTGACGTTCATTGCATGCCCCCCAGCCCGCCACGCGAAAGCCGCAAGCCGGGTGCGGGCAGGCCGACGGAAATCCCGGCGCGGGTTGAAGCGCCCCCGCGCCTCCTGCTTTCGATGAGCGGGCCGGGGCCTCAGGCCTCGTTCCT
>JALVEX010000206.1 GCA_027030435.1 Paracoccaceae bacterium | reverse complement strand
GCAGGAGCCCTGGCCCACCGATCCGATCGATGTGAGCCCGCTTTCGCTTCTCGATGCCGATCTCTCGCTTGATCTCGGCGGGCTGAAGCTCGCCGGCGCGAATATCGATCGCGCCCGCCTCGGCTTCACGCTCGAGCGCGCCCGTGCGGTGCTGGCCTTCAGGGAGGTCAGCGCCTATGGCGGATCCGTTACCGGCCAGTTCGTGGTGAACGGGCGCGGCGGCCTCTCGGTGGGCGGCGATCTCGCGGTTGCGGATGCGGCGCTCCAGCCCCTCCTGCGCGACATGGCCGATTACGAGCGGCTGATCGGCACCGGGAATTTCAGCATCAAGTTCCTTGGCGTCGGCAATTCAATGGCGGCGATCATGCGCAGCCTGAAGGGCGAGGGGGCGCTCAGCCTGGCCGATGGCGAGATCCTCGGTCTCGATCTCGTCGGGATGCTGCGTCATTTCGATACCTCCTATCGCGGCAAGGGCAAGAAGACGATCTATGACGCCATCACCGCGAGCTTCGTGATCCGCGATGGCGTGCTTCAGAACGATGATCTTCTCTTCAAGGCGCCGTTGGCGACGGCGAAAGGCAAGGGGCGCGTCGATATCGGGGCGAAAACCATCGATTACCGGGTGGAGCCGGTGGCGCTTGCCAAGGCCGATGGCACCGGCGGGATCGCCGTGCCGATAATCATCAAGGGCCCCTGGGCCGATCCGAGCTTCCGCCCCGATCTCGCGGCCATCGCCGCCGAGCGGGCCGGGGTGGACAAGGAGGAACTGAAGGACAGGGTTGACGAAGCCGTGCGCGATGCGGTGACGCAGAAGCTCGGGATTGATCGTGCGGAAGGGGAAGGGGTCGAGGATGCGGTGCGCCGGGAGCTCGGCGTGGCCCCTGAGGAGGAGATTTCCACCGAGGATGCCGTGAAGCGCAAACTCGAGGAGGAGGCGAAGAAGGGTATCCTCGATCTGCTCGGCCGCTGAGGGAAGCCCGCGGGGCGGATGGCCCCGCATGTGCCCTGCCCCAATGAAGCGGGTGAATCAGCGCCTGCGGTCGCGCCGGGCCGACATCGGCTGGAAGGCAACCTCCACATGCGCCTCGCAATAGGGCTTGCCGGGCTTGGAGGGCAGGCCGCAGAACCAGAATTCCTCCGTGGCCGGATCGCCGATCGGCCATTTGCAGGTGCGCTCGGTAAGCTCCATGAGGGAGAGCTTGCGCGCCTTCTTCTCCACTTCGCGCACATTGGCGAGCGCCTCGGGGCTGATTTCATTGGCCGAGGGCTGGGGCGGCAGGGGCTGGCCGGCCGGGATGATCTGCCGCCGGTTCGCGCCTGTGCCGGTGGCCGGGCGGGCTGCTGGCTCGGGCTGGGCTGCCTTCTCCGCCACCTTCGGCTTTTCGGCCTTTGCCGCGGCCTTTGCCTTCGCAGGCTTTGCCCTGGGCTTTTCGCCCGTGCTCTTTGCCGTGGTTGTGCCGCTGGCGCGGTTCGAGAGGCCGAGGCGGTGCACCTTGCCGATCACCGCATTGCGGGTGACGCCGCCAAGCTCCTTCGCGATCTGGCTGGCGGACTGCCCCTCGGCCCACATCTTCTTCAGGATTTCGACGCGCTCTTCGGTCCAGGACATGCTGTTTCCTTGATTTGAAATGGCCCGCGCGGGGGAGGGCGGGCCGTGAATTCAGTTATCCTTATTCTAGTCACATGCGCGCGGGATACAAGTGCGGCCGGAAGGCGGCGGCGAATGGGCGGCCTCATCTGCCCGGTGTGGCAGATCGCAGCCGCTCGGGGCGCAGGCGGTGGCGTTCGTCGGTGAGGCGCAGGAAGGAGCCGAGCGTGGCCAGAAGCACGCCAAGCCCGGTGCTGCCGGCGATCAGGAACATGATCATGATCTGGTATTTCACCGCCTCCTGCGGATCGACGCCCGAAAGGATCTGGCCCGTCATCATGCCGGGGAGCGAAACCACCCCGGTTGCCGCCATGGCATTGACGATCGGCATGAAGCCGGTGCGCAGGCTGGCGCGCAGGAAGGGGCGGGCGGCCTGCCATCGGGTGGCGCCGAGCAGCAGCTGCGCTTCGATCGCGCGGCCTTCGCGCAGGATGGTGCGGTGCAGGGTATCGAGCGCGAGGCTGATGCCGTTCATCGTGTTGCCGAGGATCATGCCGAAGAGAGGCAGGGCGTAGCGCGGCGCCCACCAGGGCTTTGGCTCGAGCAGCACAAGAAGGGCGGTGAGGATCACCATCGTGCCGGCGAATGTCATGGCGCCGGTGCCGATGGCGTAACCCCAGAGGCCGGCGAGGCGGTTTTCCTGGCGCGCACGGATCTCGCGCCCGGCAAACAGCAGCATGGCACAGACGACAAGCAGCGTCAGCCAGGGCGAGGCGATGGAAAAGAGGGCCTTGAGCAGCAGCCCCACCAGCGTGAGCTGCACCATCATGCGCAGGGCGGAGATGGCAAGGCGGCGTTCGAGGCCGAGGTGCAGGGCGATGGAGATGGCGCCGTTCAGCAGGAGGAACACCGAGGCGATCGCCAGATCCCAGTAGCTGAGGGTGATGTAGCCGGTGTTCATGCGCGCGCCCTCTCGCTTTTGCCCGCCGGTGCTTCGCCGGCCGGGGCAAGCCGGCCGCCCTCTAGCCAAAGCACGGGCGCGCCGAGGCGGGCGGGCTGATCGGCGTCATGGGTGACGATCAGGAGCGAGAGCCCGCGCGCCATCTCGCGCGCGAGCAGCGCCTCCACCGCGGATTCCGTCTTTCGATCGAGCATGGAGGTGGGTTCGTCGAGCATCAGCGCCTCGGGGCCGATCTCGAGCGCGCGCAGGAGCGCCAGCCGGTGGCGCTCGCCGGTGGAAAGGCGCGCCACCTCCCAATCCATCGCAGCTTCCGGCATCAGCACTTCGGGCAGGCGGGCGCGGGTTTCCTCCGGGTGCCTGAAATGCTCGCGGACGCGCTCGCTCCACCAGCCGCTTTCCGCCGGAAGGTAGCCCAGATGGCGCCTCCATATGGGCGCGGGCACCGCCTGGCGCGCCACCGATTGGGTGCGTGCATGGCCTTCGTTCGGATCAAGATCGGCAATGGCGCGCAGCAGCACCGATTTCCCC
>JALVEX010000205.1 GCA_027030435.1 Paracoccaceae bacterium | reverse complement strand
ATCTCCCCGGGCGCCCAGCCCCTGGGCAGGCTGGCGCGCGGGGGTTTGGGCTCATCCTCGGTGGCCTCGCCGCGCTGCACGTATACGCCGAAGCGCCCCTTCCTGAGCGTGATCGGGCGGCCTTCCTCATCGTGGCCGAGGAGCTTGCCATCGGGGCCGATATCGCCCTCCTCCTCGAGCCCCGGCGGGCCGAAGGGGCGGGTGTAGCGGCATTCGGGGTAGTTCGAACAGCCGATGAAGGCGCCGCCCGCGCGCGAGGTGCGCATGGAAAGCCGGCCCGCGCCGCAGGCCGGGCAGAGGCGGGGATCCGTGCCGTCCTCGCGCGCAGGGTAGAGATGCGGGGCGAGAACCTCATCGATCTTTTCGAGGACTTCGGAGATGCGCAGATCGGCCGTTTCGGCGATGGCGGCGGAGAAATCGCGCCAGAAGCGGCGCAGGACTTCCTTGTAATCCTCGCGCCCGGCCGAGATTTCATCGAGCTCGTTCTCGAGATTGGCGGTGAATTCGTAGCCCACGTATTTGCGGAAGTAATTGACAAGAAAGGCGGTGACGAGGCGGCCCTTGTCTTCCGGGATCAAGCGGCCCTTTTCCTTGCGCACATAGCCGCGATCCTGGATCGTGGTGACGATGCTGGCGTAGGTCGAGGGGCGGCCGATGCCAAGCTCCTCCATCCTCTTCACCAGCGTGGCCTCGGTGTAGCGGGGCGGGGCCTGGGTGAAATGCTGCTCGGGGGTGACGGATTTCTTCTCCACCGCCTCGCCCTCGTGCATCTGCGGCAGCGTCTTTTCGTCATCCTCGCGCGCCGGTTCGTCGCGCCCCTCGGTATAGACCTTCATGAAGCCGTCAAACAGCACCACCTGGCCGGTGGCCCGCAGGCGCACCTGCTCATCGTGGCTGGCGATATCCACCGTGGTGCGCTCGAGGCGGGCGGCCTCCATCTGGCTGGCGAGCGTGCGTTTCCAGATCAGATCGTAGAGCTTGCGCTGATCGGGCTCGAGGCGGGCGAGCTTGCCGGCGTCGAGGCTCATGTCGGTGGGGCGGATGCACTCGTGGGCCTCCTGGGCGTTCTTGGCCTTGTTCTTGTACATGCGCGGGGACTTGGGCACGTAATTTTCGCCGTAGCGCGCCTTGATCTCGTCGCGCGCGGCCATCACGGCCTCGGGGGCCATGTCGATGCCGTCGGTGCGCATGTAGGTGATGTAGCCCGCTTCATAGAGGCGCTGGGCGAGGCTCATCGTCTGGCGCGCGCCGAAGCCGAACTTGCGGCTGGCTTCCTGCTGGAGGGTCGAGGTCATGAAGGGCGCGGCCGGGTTGCGGCTGGCGGGCTTCGCCTCGACCGCCGCAACGAAGAGATCGCGCGATTGCACCGCCTGCGCGGCCAGCTCGGCGCTGGTGGCATCCTTGAGATCGAATTTCTCCAGCTTCCTGCCGGCGAAATGGGTGAGGCGGGCATCGAATTCCTGGCCGCGCGGGGTGGCGAGGCGAGCGGTGACGCTCCAGTATTCCTGCGGGCGGAAGGCCTCGATCTCCATTTCCCGCTCGACGATGAGGCGCAGGGAAACCGATTGCACGCGCCCGGCCGATTTCGCCCCCGGCAGCTTGCGCCACAGCACGGGGCTGAGATTGAAGCCCACCAGGTAATCGAGCGCGCGGCGCGCGAGATAGGCGTTCACCAGCGGCTCGTCCACCTGGCGGGGGTTCTTCATCGCGTTGGTGACAGCCGCCTTCGTGATCGCGTTGAACACCACGCGCCTTACCGGCGTATCCTTCTTCAGCGCCCGGCGCTTGCGCAGGGTTTCCTCTAGATGCCAGCTGATCGCCTCGCCCTCGCGGTCCGGGTCGGTGGCGAGGATCAGTTCGTTATCGTCCTTCAGTGCGTCGGCAATGGCCTTCACGTGCTTTTTCGATTGCGGACTGACTTCCCATTTCATCTCGAAATCGTGCTCGGGATCGACGGAGCCATCCTTTGGCGGCAGATCGCGCACATGCCCGTAGGATGCGAGAACGGTGTAATCATCGCCGAGATACTTGTTGATGGTCTTGGCCTTGGCCGGAGATTCGACGACGACGACGGGCATGGATTTCCTCACGAGTCGGGAAGGGTTATGGCGGCGCAAGATGCGCGTGGCGCGGCGGGATTGTCAATGGTTGGGTGTTGGTTGGCGGGGGCGAAGGGGGAAAGGGGGCTCTGCCCCCTCTTGCCCGTGCGGGCAATTCACCCCCGGAGTATTTTCGCCAGGATGAAGGATCAGGCGAGGGAGACGAGGCCGCCGGGGGCGCGGCGGATGCGGCCATCGAGCTCGAGGGTGGTGAGCTCGGGGGTGATCCTGTGTGCCGGGAGGGCAAGATCGCGGATCAGCTGATCCTCGGCGATGGGGCTCGGGGCGAGGCGCTCGAGGATCAGGTTGTGCAGGGCGTTGGCTTCCCGCAGCGTGGGGCCTGGCGCCGACTCGGGGTGTGCCTCTTCTTTGCTTTGGGAGGGATTTTCGGCAAGGTCGTCGGACGGCCCGATGGCCTCAATCACGTCGCGCGCCGAGCGCACGAGGGTGGCGCCATCGCGGATCAGCATGTTGCAGCCGGCGGCGCGGCCATCGAAGGGATGGCCCGGAACGGCCAGCACTTCGCGGCCCTGATCGAGCGCGTCGCGCGCGGTGATGAGGCTGCCGGAGCGGGCGGCGGCCTCGATCACCACCACGGCGCGGGCAAGCCCCGAGATGATGCGATTGCGGCGGGGGAAATCGCGGGCCTGGGGCTGGCAGCCGATCGGATCTTCGCCAAGGCGCAGGCCGCTTTCGGCGATGCGTGCGGCGAGCTCAGCGTTTTCCTTCGGGTAGAGCACATCGACGCCCCCGGCCTGCACGGCGATGGTGCCGCCTTCGAACGCCGCTTCATGGGCGGCGGCATCGATGCCGCGCGCGAGGCCCGAGACGACGGCGAAGCCCGCCTCGGCAAGATCGCCCGCCATGCGCCGCGCCATGCGGATGCCGAGCGAGGAGGCGTTGCGCGCGCCAACGAGCGCGATCGCCGGCCTTTGCAGAAGCGCGATATTGCCGATCGCCCAGAAGAAGGGCGGGGGATCGGAGATTT
>JALVEX010000204.1 GCA_027030435.1 Paracoccaceae bacterium | reverse complement strand
GCTTGCATCCTACCCCTCGAGCGTGCTGATGAACGCGATCCCCGCCCGCGTTGCCGGCGTATCCCGCCTCGCGATCTGCGTGCCCACGCCGGGTGGCGAAACCAACCCTCTCGTGCTCTACGCCGCGCGCCTCGCCGGGGTGGACGAGATCTACCGCATCGGCGGCGCCCAGGCCATCGCCGCGCTGGCTTACGGCACCGAAACCATCCGCCCGGTGGACAAGATCACCGGCCCTGGCAATGCCTATGTGGCGGCCGCCAAGCGCCGGGTGTTCGGGAAGGTGGGGATCGACATGATCGCCGGCCCGAGCGAGATCCTGGTGATCGCCGACGGCGATAACGATCCCGAATGGATCGCGCTCGATCTCCTTAGCCAGGCCGAGCATGACGAAAGCGCGCAATCGATCCTGATCACGCCGGATGCGGATTTCGGCCGCGCCGTGGCCGAGGCCGTGGAACGCCGCCTCGAAACCCTCGAGCGGCGCGAGATCGCCGCCGCCAGCTGGCGCGATTTCGGCGCGGTGATCGTGGTGCGCGATCTCGATGAAGCCGCCCGGCTTTCCGATCGCATCGCGCCCGAGCACCTCGAGATCTGCACCGCCGATGCGGACGCGCTCGCCGAAAGGATCCATCACGCCGGCGCCATCTTCCTCGGCGCCTGGACGCCCGAGGCCATCGGCGATTACGTCGGCGGGCCCAATCACGTGCTGCCCACCGCCCGCTCGGCGCGCTTCTCCTCGGGCCTCTCGGTGCTCGATTTCATGAAGCGCACCACGCTTTCGCGCATGAGCCCGGAGGCCATCGCAGCCATCGGCCCTGCCGCCGAGCGCCTCGCCATTTCCGAAAGCCTCGAAGCCCACGGCCTCTCCGTGCGCGCCCGGCTCGACAAGCTCAACCGCCCCTGATCCGCCATGAGCACCGCGAAGAACCGCATCGCCGCAATCGAGATCGACGACAGCGCCCTGCCGCCCCCCACACCCGAGATCGAGCAGGAGCGCAAGGTGGCGATCTTCGATCTTCTGGAAGACAACAGCTTCACCCTGCCGCCCCGCGCCGGCCGCCAGCCGCCCGAGGGCCCCTATCACCTCACGCTCGCCATCCGCGATCGCCGCCTCGTGTTCGATATCCGCACCGAAGAGGGCGCGCCGGCGGGCGAATTTCACCTCGCCCTCGGCCCCTTCCGCCAGGTGGTGAAGGATTATTTCCAGATCTGCGAAAGCTATTTCGACGCGGTGAAGAAGCTCCCCCCGAGCCAGATCGAAACCATCGACATGGCCCGGCGCGGCATCCACAACGAAGGCTCGCGCGTGCTGATGGAGCGCCTCGAGGGCAAGGCGGAGGTGGACGAGGATACCGCGCGCCGCCTGTTCACGCTGATCTGCGTGCTCCATTTCGGCAACGGCGGATGAGCGGCGTGCGCCCCACATCGGTGCTGTTTTGCTGCGATCACAACGCGGTGCGCTCCCCCATGGCCGAGGGCATCATGAAGAAGCTCTACGGGCGGGAAATCTACGTGCAATCCGCCGGCGTGCGCAACGATCTCGAGATCGACGGCTTCGCCATTGCGGTGTGCGAGGAAATCGGCGTGGAGCTTTCCCGTCACCGGGTGCGCTCATTCGACGAGATGGAGGAATGGGGCGATGATCTCTCGGGTTTCGATCTGATCGTGGCGCTTTCGCCCGCCAGCCAGCGCCGGGCGCTGGAGCTTACACGGGTCCACAGCCTCGAGGTGGAATACTGGCCGGTGCTCGATCCCACCGGCCTTGGCGAAACCCGCGAACAGAAGCTCGAAGCCTACCGACAGACCCGCGATCAGATCCTCGCACGCATCAGGGAGCGATTCGGCGAAGCGACGGGCGATCAGGGCGGATAGAGCCCCCAAGCCTTCGCCCCGCCGCCCTCAGATCACCCCCTTGCGGGCCAGGTCCTCGATCTCGCTTTCCGAAAGCCCCAGCAACCCGCCATAGATCTCGCGGTTTGCCTCGCCCAGTCCGGGCCCGGTATGGCGGAGCTTGCCGGGCGTGCGCGAAAGCCGGGGCAGGGGGGCGGGAAAGGGCAGGGGGCCGATCCCCGGCACCTCGATCTCGGTGAGCGTGCCGCGGGCGCGGTAATGGGGATCGGCCATGATGTCATCGATCGAAAGCACCGGCCCGCAGGGCACATCCCCCGCCGCGCACATCTCCACGATCCCGTCGCGGGGGAGAGTGGCGCACCATGCGGCCACGATCCCGTTCACCTCGTCCGTTGCCGCAAGCCGGGCCTGAAGCGGGCCGAAGCGATCGGCGGCTGCAAGCTCGGGGCGCCCCATCACTTCGGCCAGGCGCGCAAACATGCGATCACTGGTGCAGGCGATGGCGAGCCACTTGCCGTCAGCCGCCTCGAAATGGCCGTGCGGGCAGGCGTTCACCGTGCCCACCCCCTGCCGCCCCCGCACCTTGCCGGCAAGCGCGAAGGCCGGCGCGATCTCGTCGAGCGCGCGGAAAACCGATTCGTAAAGCGCCACGTCGATCACCTGCCCCTCACCCGTGGCATCGCGGTGGCGCAGCGCGAGCAGCACCCCGATCACCCCGTAAAGCCCCGACATGTAATCGGCAAGCGAGGTGGACCCGGGCGTGAGCGGCGGCCCGCCTTCCTCGCCGGTCAGATGGGCAAGCCCGCCCACCGCATGGGCGATGCGCGCAAATCCCGGGCGCTTGGCATATGGCCCCTCCTGGCCGAAGCCCGAGATCCTGAGCAGGATCAGCCCCGGATTTCGCGCCCGCAGCACATCGGGCCCGATCCCCCAGCGCTCGAGCGTGCCGGGGCGGAAATTCTCGCACAGCACATCCGCCTTTTCCGCAAGCCGCAGAAAAAGCGCCGCCCCCTCGGGATGCTTCAGATCAAGCGTGACGGAGCGCTTGTTGCGCCCTTCGTTGAGCCACAGGAGCGAATCCCCCGCCTCACCGGCCGGTGTGCCGAGCCGGCGCAGCGGATCGCCGCCCGAGGGGTGCTCCACCTTGATCACCTCGGCGCCGAACTCCGCAAGAAGCGCCGCACAGCTCGGCCCGGCGATGAAGCTCGCCGCATCCAGAACCCGGATTCCCGAAAGCA
>JALVEX010000203.1 GCA_027030435.1 Paracoccaceae bacterium | reverse complement strand
TGATCAGGCTTTGGGGGCAGAGTTCCGCGAAGATGGAGTTGTTGGCGCCCGCGCCCTGCTCATGCAGTCATGCGTTAAAGTTTCTCGACCGTCACCTGAAGTGGATCGAAGGCGATGTAATCGCGCAGGCGCGCGGCGTCCTCGCTCGGAGCTTCGTAAGACCAGGCCGCGTTCTGCAGCACCGTGCTCTTGGTGTGGATCGAATAGTAGCGCGCGCGCCCCTTGCGGGGGCAAAGCGTTTCCTGCCCGGAGGGCTCCAGAAAGGCCATCGCCACATCTTCGCGGGGGAAATGGATCACCGGCTTCAGATCGCCTTCGGCCAGTTCGAGCGCCGCTCTGGTTTCCCCGAGCACAGCCCCTCCCGCGCGCACCACCCACAGCCCTTCGGCGTTGCGTATCCTGATCGCCCTTTGCGGCATCGTCATCCCTCCGCTTGTTCTTGTTTTGGGGATGTCTAGCAGGATTTTCTCCTTGTGGCACTGTTACAAGGGCGCGCAGGCGGCCTCGAGCCAGGATCGCGCGGGCCCGCTCACTCGCCCGTGCAGCTTTTCAAATACCGCGCGGTGATAGGCATCGAGCCATTCGCGCTCTTCCGGCGAGAGAAGCGCGGGGATCAGCAGATCCTTCGAGATCGGCACGAAGGTGAGGGTTTCGAAGGCGAGCATGTCGCGCCCGTCCGCGCCTTCGATCGCTTCCGCCTCGCGCACGACAACCAGATTCTCGATGCGGATGCCGTATTCTCCTTCCCGGTAATGCCCCGGCTCGTTGGAAAGGATCATGCCCGGCTCGAGCGCCACCCCGCCGGTGCGGGCGATGCGCTGCGGTCCCTCGTGCACCGAGAGATAGACGCCCACCCCATGCCCCGTGCCGTGATCGTAATCGAGCCCGTCGCGCCAGAGCGCCGCGCGTGCCAGCGGATCGAGATCGCGCCCGGCAAGCCCGCGCGGCCAGCGCGCGCGGGAAACGGCGATCATCCCCTGCAGCACCCGCGTATAGGCCCGCCGGATCGCCGCATCCTGCGGGGGGGGGCCGATCGGCAGGGTACGGGTGATGTCGGTGGTGCCGTCGAGATACTGCCCGCCGCTGTCAAGGAGGAGAAGCTCGCCGGGCGCGAGGCGGCGGTTGCTTTCGCGCGTGACCCGGTAATGCACGATGGCGCCGTTGGGGCCGGCGCCGGCGATGGTGTCGAAGCTGATGTCGCGCAGCGCGCCGGTGGCGCGGCGCAGGCTCTCGAGCTTCTCCACCACGTCTATTTCCGTGAGCCCGCCCTTCGGCGCTTCCTCATCGAACCAGGCGAGGAATTCCACCATCGCCGCCCCGTCCCGCAGATGCGCTTTGCGGGTGGAGGCGATTTCGGCCCGTGTCTTGCGGGCCTTGGGCAGGATGCAGGGATCCGAGCCATGGCTGATCTCGACGCCCGCTTCCTCGAGCGCCTGCTCCACGCGCAAAGGCGCGGTCTCGGGATCAAGGCGCACCGGGCCTTTGAGCGCGCCAACGGCGGGCAGGAAATCCTCCCAGCCCGCGAAGGCGGCGGCAAGATCGCCGGGCAGGCTGTCGCGCTTCTCAGGGTCGCTGAAAAGCCGCACATCGCCCGAACTGTCGATGATCGCAAAGGCCTGCACCACCGGCACGCGGGGAATATCTCCGCCGCGGATGTTGAGGAGCCATGAGATGCTGTCGGGCAGGGTGAGGATGGCCGCCCGCTCGCCCCTCTCCTTCAGGGCGGCGGCGATCGCGGCGCGCTTCTCTTCCGCCGTCTTTCCGGCAAGTTCCACCGGATATGCCTCCACCGGGGCGGCGGGGCGGGGCGGGCGATCCTGCCATATGCGGTCGATGAGGTTTCCGGTTGCAGCAAGGGTCAGGCCGCTGCCCTCAAGCTCGCGCGCCAGCGTTTCGATCTCGCGCGGCGTGTGCAGCCAGGGATCGAACCCGATCCTGCCCCCCTCCGGCAGGGCGGCGCGAAGCCAGGCCGAGAGCTTCGTTTCCGGCCAGTCCACCGGCTCGAACACATCCGCCACCTGCTCCTTCACCTGCACCCGGTAGCGCCCGTCCACGAACACGCCCGCGCGCTCCCCCGTCACGGCGCAGAACCCGGCCGAGCCGGTAAATCCGGTCAGCCAAGCGAGGCGCTCGTCGCATGGCGCCACATATTCGCCGCGAAACATGTCGGCCCGCGGCACCAGATAGCCCGCCAGCCCCTCGCGCGCCATTTCCGCGCGCAGGCGCGCCAGCCGCTCCGGGCCATGTTCGGGCGCCGATGTCGTCTCGAAGCTCTGAAACATCTTCCCGCCCCTCTCATCACTGGTCCTGGAAATATCCCCGCCGGAGGCATTCCGGCCCCGCCGCTAGCGCGCCATCGCCTGCTTTATCCCCATCACCCGGGCCCGCGCACGGGGATCCCTGTCAAACAGCGCGGCGAGCTGTTCCGTCATGGCGCCGGCCAGCTGCTCCACATCGGTGATGGTGACGGCGCGTTCGTAATAGCGGGTCACGTCATGGCCGATGCCGATCGCCATGAGCTCCACCTGCCTGCGCCGCTCCACCATGTCGATCACGTCGCGCAGGTGCTTTTCGAGATAGTTCGCCGGGTTCACGGAAAGGGTGCTGTCATCCACCGGCGCGCCATCGGAGATCACCATCAGGATCTTGCGCGCCTCGGGGCGCATCAGCATCCGCCGGTGCGCCCACTCCAGCGCCTCGCCGTCGATGTTTTCCTTCAGGAGCCCCTCCTTCATCATCAGCCCGAGATTGGCCTTGGTGCGCCGCCAGGGGGCATCGGCGCTCTTGTAGATGATGTGGCGCAGATCGTTGAGGCGTCCGGGCTGGAGCGGGCGGCCCTCCGCCAGCCAGCGCTCGCGCGATTGCCCGCCCTTCCAGGCGCGGGTGGTGAAGCCCAGGATCTCCACCTTCACGTTGCAGCGCTCCAGCGTGCGCGCCAGCACATCGGCCGAGATCGCCGCGATCGAGATCGGGCGGCCGCGCATGGAGCCCGAGTTGTCAAGCAGGAGCGTCACCACCGTATCCTTGAACTCGGTATCCTTCTCGACCTTGAAGCTGAGCGGCGTCGTCGGATTGGCCACCACCCGCGCCAGCCGC
>JALVEX010000202.1 GCA_027030435.1 Paracoccaceae bacterium | reverse complement strand
AATCTCGTCAATGTGAACACCTCCGTGATCGGCACCCGCCCGCCGCTCGATCTCACGGCGCTGATCCGCCCCGAAGGCAGGAAGGATAGCCTCGGGGAAGCACAGACGGGCCGCCGCCCGGTGCGCATCAACGGGCGCTGGCACGAAACCCCGATCTACCGGCGCGATCTCCTGCCGCTCGATGCCAGGATCACCGGCCCGGCCGTGATCGAACAGATGGACACCACCATCCTGATCGAGCCCGGCGATCTTTGCGTGGGCGATCGGCAGGGCAATCTCCTCATCACCATCGGAGGGGCTGGCTATGGCGCTTGATCCGATCACCCTTGGCGTCATCCAGGCAGGGCTTCAGCAGGCCTGCAATGAAATGGACCTCGCCTTCTCCCGCGCCGCCTTCTCGCCGGTGATCTCCGAGGCCAATGATCGCTCCGACGGCATCTACAGCGCCACCGACGGCGCCCTGATCGCACAAGGAGCCGGCGGCCTGCCGGTGTTCGTGGGCACGATGCAGCATTCCACCCGCATCCTGATCGAAATGATCGCCGAGGGCCGGGTGGCGCCGCCCGAGCCCGGTGATATCTATATCGTCAACGATCCCTATCTCGGCGGCACCCATCTTATGGACGTGCGCTTCGCCCGCCCCTACTGGCGAAACGGGGAGATCTTCTGCTGGCTTTCCAACACCGGCCATTGGCCCGACATGGGCGGCGCCGTGCCCGGCGGCTTCTCCGCCTCGGCCACGGCGGTGGAGCAGGAGGGCCTGCGCCTGCCGCCCGTGAAGCTCTTCAAGCGGGGGAAACTCGATCCTGAAATCCACTCCATCATCTGCGCCAACATCCGCGTGGCCGATCAGCGCATCGGCGATATCAAGGCCCAGGCCGCGGCGCTCGATGTGGGAGCGGAGCGGCTCGATCACCTCCTCGATCGCTACGGCGATGACGTGGTGCGCGAAGCCATCGGCGAATTGCGCTCCCGCGCCGGCGCCCAGATGCGCGCCCACATCCGCGAGATCCCGGAGGGCAGCTACCGCGCCCGGGCGTTCATCGACAGCGACGGCGTGGTGAACGAGCCGCTGGTGATCGATCTCGAGATCACCCGCGAAGGAGAGCGGCTCACCTTCGATTTCTCGCGCTCGAGCCCCCCTTGCCGCGGGCCGATGAACTCGGTGCTCGCCACCACCCATTCCTCCGTCTATCTCGCCATGCGCCACATCTTCCCCGATGTGCCGATCTCCGCCGGGGCCTTCGAGCCCTTGGAGATCACCGGCTGCAAAGGCACCTTCCTCGATGCCCGATATCCCCGCCCCGTCTCGGGCTGCGCGGCCGAGGTAAGCCAGCGCATTGCCGAGGCGGTATTCCTCGCCCTCGTGGAGGCGCTGCCCGATCGCGTTTCGGCCGCGCCCGCGGGCACCAGCGGCAATTTCGCCCTTGGCGGGCATGATCCGGCGCGCGGGCGCGATTACGTGATGTATCAGCTTTCGGGCGGCGGCTATGGCGGCAATGCCGATCACGACGGCCTCACCAACGGCTGCTCCACCATCGGCATATCAAAGGCGCCCCCGGTGGAAATCATGGAGCAGAACTTCCCCGTGCTCTACCACCGCTACGCCCTGCGCGAAGGCTCGGGCGGGGCGGGGATGCACCGTGGCGGCTTCGGGATCGAATACGAAATCGAGCTGCTGCGCGGCGATGCGCGGGCAAGCTTCGTCATGGATCACGGCCGCTTCGGACCACCCGGCGTTCTTGGCGGCGGCGCGGGGGCCGTCAATGAAGTGACGGTGATCCGGGGCGGGCGGCGTCACCGGCCCGAACATCTCTCCAAAGAGCAGGATATCCCCCTTTCTCCCGGCGATCGCGTCTGCGTGCGCACACCAGGGGGCGGCGGATATGGCGATCCGGCCAGGCGCCCGCGCCATCTGATCGAGGAAGACATCCGCCTCGGCCGCTACTCCCCGCAAGCCGCGAAGGAAATGTTCGGCTACACACCCGAGGAATGAAGACCCGCCCGCTGGACGCCCCTCTTCCCATGCAATAGGAAAAGCCCTGAAAGGGTGCCAATATACGGGCAGGTCACACGGGCAGGTCACATGAGCAGGATTCTCGTTTTCGGCGGCGCGGGCTATATCGGCAGCCATACCTGCAAGCGGCTCGCCGAAGCGGGCCACGAGCCCGTCACCTTCGACAATCTCTGCGAGGGCCACCGCGATTTCGTGAAATGGGGCCCGATGATCGAGGCCGACATTACCGATGCCGGGGCCGTGCGATCAGCCATAGCCCGCGAGCGCCCGGAGGCGATCATCCATTTCGCGGCCCGCTCCATCGTGCCGGATTCGCTCGCCGATCCGGGCGGATATTACCGCACGAACGTAACCGGCTCGCTCAACATCCTCGAAGCCGCCAGGGATTGCGGCGGTGTTCCGATCGTGTTTTCCTCAAGCTGCGCCGTCTATGGCGCCCCTGCCCGGCTGCCGATCAGGGAAGACACGCCGAAATCCCCGGCCAGCCCCTACGGGCGCACAAAGCTGTTCGTCGAGGAGATGCTCGCCGATTTCTCGGCTGCATACGGGCTGCGCTCGATGGCGCTGCGCTACTTCAATGCCTGCGGCGCCGACCCGGAGGGCGAGATCGGCGAGCGGCACCGCAATGAAACCCACCTCATCCCGCGAGCGATATTCTCCGCCCTGGGCCGGGTGGCGGATTTCAGGGTGTTCGGCGATGATTACGATACGCCCGATGGCTCCGCGATCCGCGATTATATCCATGTGGCAGACCTTGCCGATGCCCATGTGCGCGCCTGCGAATATCTGCTGGCGGGCGGGCGGAGCGATGCCCTCAACATCGGCAGCGGGCATGGCATTTCGGTTTTCGAGATCGTGCGGGCCGTGGAGGCGGCAGGCGCGGGCAGGGTGCCGCTCGAAATCGCGCCCCGCCGCGCCGGCGATCCGCCCGAGCTTGTGGCCGATACCACAAGAGCGCAGGATGTGCTCGGCTTTGCCGCTCACCATTCCGACCTCGCAACGATTATCGAAACGGCTCTCGCCTGGCATAGAAAGGATGCCTGACAAGGCCACGGCATCAGGTGCCGGTTTCTCGGTGTCCGTTGACGAATGCACTTGGA
>JALVEX010000201.1 GCA_027030435.1 Paracoccaceae bacterium | reverse complement strand
CACCCCCCGGATCACGCCCTTTTCCACCGCCACCGAGAGCACCTTCACATCCTCGAGGATCAGCGCCCCCTTCATGCGCGCGCCGCGGGCGAGGGATTGGGTGATGTCGGAAGGGTTGGCCTGGCCGTCGGTGGGCAGGAAGGCGGCGCCGATCACGTCATCCACCTGCATCAGGGGCCACAGATCCTGCGCCTCCTTCGGGCTCAGAAGCGCCATCTCGAGGCCGAAGGAGCGCGCCGTGGTGGCCTGGCGGCGCACCTCCTCCCAGCGCTCTTCGGTGCAGGCGAGGCGCAGGCCGCCGTTCATCTTCCAGCCCGTGGCCAGCCCCGTTTCCGCCTCGAGCCCGCGATAGAGATCGACGGAATAGCCCAGAAGCCGGGTGATATTGGCGTTCGAGCGCAATTGCCCCACCAGCCCGGCGGCGTGAAAGGTGCTGCCCGAGGTGAGCTTCCTGCGCTCCAGCAGCACCACATCCCAGCCCAGGCGCGCCAGGTGGTAGGCGGTGGAACAGCCGATGATGCCGCCGCCGATGATCACGGCCTGCGCCTGTGTGGGGAAATCGTTCATGATTGGCCTCTCAAGGATTGGAATTCATCGCGTGCGGCGCGGTAGCGCGCCAGGTTTTCTGCCGTATAGGCGGCGTAATCGAAATCGATCCCGCTCGTCATTTCCGATACCATCGACCAGAGCGTTTCGCGCAGGAGCGATGCGCATTTCATCGCCCGGTAACGCCGCATCAGCCCGCCATCCGGCGCGCGGCCGAAATACTGGCGCAGCATCTCGCCTTCGGCCCCGGGGCCGAGGCCCGCGTTCGATGCCAGCCCCGCGAGATCGAAAAGCGGGGTGTTGAAACCGCCGTATTCCCAGTCGATCAGCCAGAGCCGCCCCTCTCCGCGCAGGATGTTGGCGGGCAGGAGATCATTGTGTCCGAGCACCAGATGCACCGGCCCCACCGCCGCCTCCATCGCCGCCGCCTCGGCCATCATGCCCGCCAGAAGCGGCGCGTGGGGCGAGCCCATCTCCGCGAGCCGCGCCGCATAATCGCGGATCACGTGAAACACCCAGAAGGCCAGCACCGGCCCGCGCAGATGGCGCGCCACATCGCGGTGGCAGCGGGCGATCATTTCGATCACCTGTTCGCGGGTCTGCCTTTCCTGCAGATCGCTTTCGCTCAGCGGCGCGGCCTCGACGAACTCCAGCACCATCGCCCCCGGCTCGGCATGGATCACCGCCGGCGCGAGCCCGGCGGCATGGGCGGCGCGACTGATCGCCAGTTCGTTGAAGCGCATCACCCCGTGATGGGGGATGTCCTCGCCGATGCGCACCACATACCGCCGCCCGCCATCCTCGATGAGCACGTTGAAATTGGTGATCCCGCCGCCCAGAAGCTCCGCCTCCCCCGGCGCCTCCCAGCAGGGCAGCGCCAGCGCCCGGGCGATCGCCTGCCTTCCCGCATCCCCGCTCATGCCTCGAGCCCCAGCCTGTGGCGCGCATGGCGCGCGAGCGCGGAAATGATCCGATCGGCGGCAATGGCGATGAAGGCCACCGAAAGCCCGGCGATGATCCCCTGCCCGGTATTGGCCTTGGTCAGCGCGATATAGACTTCCTGCCCCAGATCGCGGGTGCCCACCAGCGCGGTGATCACCAGCATGGAAAGCGCCAGCATGATCGTCTGATTGAGGCCGAGGAGCAGCGCGGGCGTGGCCAGCGGCAGCTTGATGCGCCACAGAAGCTGGCGCCGGGTGCAGCCCGCAACCTTGCCCGCCTCGATCATCTGCGCATCGATCGAACGCAGCCCGTGCGCCGCGTAGCGCACCGCCGGGGCCAGCGCGTAGAGCACCACCGCGATCATGGCCGAAAAATCGCCGACCCGAAACAGCATCACCACCGGGATCAGGTAAACGAAGCTCGGCAGGGTCTGGAGCGTGTCGATGATCGCGCCGATCACCGCGTTTGCCCGCTCGCTCTGCCCCGCCCAGATGCCCAGCGGAATGCCGATCAGGCTGGCGATCAGCACCGATGTGCCGCAGAGATAGACCGTGACCATCGCCTTGCCCCAGAGCCCGCTGGCGGCGATGAAGCCGGTGAGCAGCGCCGCCGGCAGCCCCAGCCGCCAGCCGCCGAGCTTCCAGCCCGCAAGCCCCATGGCGGCGATGCCCCAGGCCCAGGGGATGCCCGTGAAGAAACGCTTGATCGGCAGCATCAGCCAGGTGAGCAGGAAGGTCTTGATGCGTTCGAGCGTGTCGAAGAAATTGACGTTGATCCATTCGATCGCGCCGGCCCAGAAGGCGCTGGTGGTGATAGTGGCGCTTTCGGGGTAGCTCTGCACCGGCGGAAAGAACAGCCCCACGAGGCCGGTGCCCAGCACTACGAGAATCACGGTCACGAGCCAGGGATGGCGGCGCAGCACGCCTTGCGCCACCAGGGGCGCGCCGGCCTGGCGCGTGGCGAAGGCCTGGCTCAGCCGATCGAGCGCGATCGCCATCACCACGATCGCAAGCCCCGCCTCGATCCCGCCGCCGATATCGAGCCGGCGCAGCGCCGCCAGCACATCGAAGCCCAGGCCCCCGGCGCCGATCATGGAAGCGATGATCACCATGTTGAGGCTGAGCATGATCACCTGATTGACCCCGACCATCAGCGTCGGCATGGCCGAGGGCACCAGCACCTTCCACAGCATCTGCCGCCGCGTGCAGCCCATCATGCGGCCGGCGTCCGTCACCTCGTGGGGCACGGATTGCAGGGCGACCGTCGTCACCCGCACCATCGGCGGCATGGCGTAGATCACGGTGGCCACCAGCGCCGAGACCGGGCCGAAGCCGAACAGGAACAGGATCGGCACCAGATAGGCAAACACCGGCACCGTCTGCATCAGATCGAGCAGCGGGCGCAGGGCGCGTTCGAACCAGGGCGCGCGGAAGGCGGCGATCCCCAGCGCCAGCCCGCCGGCAACCCCGATCGGCACCGCGATCAGCACCGAGGCCAGGGTAACCATCGCGCTTTCCCACTGGCCGAACACCGCGAGATAGAGGAAACAGCCCCCCACGAGCGCCGCCAGCCGCCAGCCCTGCGCATAACGGGCGATGGCCACCACAATGAAGATGACGGCCAGCCAGCTGAGCGGCGGCGCCCATTGTTCGGCCTGCTGGCCGTAGCCGGTGGAAAAGCCGTCGATCAGGGCCGCGCGCACCAGCCGGTAGGGGGCCTCGATCAGGGCGGCGATGGCGCGGGTCAGATCGCGGAAGGTGAAGAGCCCGAAGCTCGCCTCCTCGACAAGCCATTTCATTGCCGCCGAAAGCCAGCCCTCGAGCGGCAGTTCCCAGGCCTTGGGGTAGCGGATGATCCAGCGCGCGCCGAGCGCCTTGTAGAGCGGGAAGGACCAGGTGCTGAGCGCCCAGGTCAGCGCGAAAAGCGCGATCCAGAAAAGCCGCGGGCCGCGCAGCCATCTGCCCAGCCGCCCGCTCATGGCTTCCCGCGCCCCACGAGAACGTCAATCACCGCCTGCCGCCCGACGATGCCCACCGGCCGGCCGGCCTCGATCAGGCGGAAGGGCAGCGCGGCGGCCTCGATCCGCGCCGCCGCTTCGGCCACGGTCAGATCGGCCGGCAGTTCGCCCGCCACCGCGCCGCCCGTATCGGGCTCCATGATCGTGCGCAGGCGCAGCACCTTGGCGCGGGGAATGTGGCGGGTGAATTCGGCCACGTAATCGGTGGCCGGGTTCAGCACCAGCTCTTCGGGCGTCGCCGTCTGCACGATGGCGCCGTCCTTCATCACCGCGATGCGGTCTGCCAGGCGGATCGCCTCGTCGAAATCATGGGTGATGAAGACGATGGTCTTCTTCAGCATGGATTGCAGGCGCAGGAATTCATCCTGCATCTCGCGCCGGATCAGCGGATCGAGCGCCGAAAACGGCTCGTCTAGGAACCAAAGCTCCGGCTCGACGGCGAGCGAGCGGGCGATGCCCACCCGCTGCTGCTGGCCGCCGGAAAGCTCGCGCGGGAAACAATCCTCGCGCCCCTCGAGGCCGACAAGCGCGATCATCTCGCGCGCCCGCGCCTCGCGCTTACTGCGCTCGATCCCCTGCACGTCCAGCGGAAAGGCGACGTTCTGCAGCACCGTCAGATGCGGCAGGAGCGCGAAATGCTGAAACACCATCCCCATCTTGCGCCGGCGCAGCGCGATCAGCTCCCGTTCCGGCATCGCCAGAAGATCGCGCCCCTCGAACAGGATCTCGCCGGCCGTCGGCTCGATCAGCCGCGCCATGCAGCGCAGCAGAGTCGATTTGCCCGAGCCCGAAAGCCCCATGATGACGAAACATTCGCCCGCACGGATCCGCGCATTCACATCGCGCACCGCGCCGATCATGCCGGCACGGGCCAGCGCCCCGGCATCCGGGGCGCCACCATGGGCCTTCAGAAACTGCGCGGGCGCCGGGCCGTAGAGCTTCCACACGCCACGGCAATCGAGCATCACGGGGTCGTCCATCAGGGCCTCGGAAACCTGCTGCGCCGGATCGGCGCGGGTGATTTTCGCTTCAGGCGGCCGGGGGCAGGCCACGGCCTGCGCCCCGCGCCGGGCACTCAGCTCACTTGCCCCATTTCGACCAGACATCCTCATTGGCGGCCAGCCAGCCGGCAACGGCGTCATCCACCGACATGCCCTCGAGATCGACCTTCGCCACCAGCGCGCCCATCTCGTCATTCGAGATGTGGAAATCGCGGATCATCTTCGCCGCGCCCGGCCATTTCTTCTCCACCCCGGCCCAGGCGACCTTCCAGATCGGCCCGCGCGGCTTGCCGCAATCATAGGCGGCGTTCGGATTGATGCCCCATGAGGGATCGGTATAGCAGGCAGGCTCGTAGGGCGGAAACTCGACCCATTCGCCCTTGTATTTCGCCGGCGCCCAATGCGGGGCATAGACCCACAGCACGATCGGCGCCTTGCGCTGATAGGCGCTTTCCAGCTCGGCAAACAGCGCCGCATCGGTGCCGGCATGAACCACCTCGAAATCCAGCCCCAGCGCCTCGACGCGCTCGTCATCGAAGCCGCCCCAGGTGACCGGGCCGCCCAGATAGCGGCCGAGCGGCGCGGTTTCGGGGGTGGCGAACTCGGCGGCGCAATCGTTCAGCGCCTTCCAGTCCGGCAGGCCGGGGCAGCGCTCCTTCATGTATTCGGGATACCACCATTCCTCGATCGCCTGCATGCCCGTCTCGCCCATGTTGACGACCTTGCCTGTGGCGGTGGCCTCTTCCATCGCCTCCCGCCCGGTGGTGGCCCAGATCTCCATCGCCACATCGAGATCGCCGGTTTTCAGCCCGGCGAACTGCGCGATGTAATCGGCCTGAACGTAATCGACGTTGTAGCCGGCTTTCTGCAACACCTCGCCCATGATATGGGTGGTGATGAGCTGGCCGGTCCAGTCATGGATGGTCAGCTTGATCGGATCGTCGGATTCCGCCTGCGCCAGGGCACTGCTGCCCGTCATGGCCGTCATGCCCGCCAAGGTGGCGGCTGTCAGAATTGCTGAAATTCGCATTGCTCTCTCCCTGTGGCCCGAAAGCCCCGCCAGCCCCCACCGGCGCGGCCTTTGCAATGGGAGAAGTTTCAGGTGATTCCCACATCAAAGCAACATTTTTTATACTATTTTCCATATTATCCCACATATGATGTGGTTTTCTGCGGTATTTGTCGCTATAGCGTGGCGCAGGAAAAGGTAAATGACGACACCGACCACGCCCATCAGCCAGGGAAACTTCCGCCAGCAGGCGATTCTGGACGAGCTGCGCCGCTCGGGCGGCGCGGCGCGCATCCATGCGCTGGCCGCGGCGCTGGGGGTGACTGAAGAGACGGTGCGGCGCAACATCAAGCGCCTGAGCGAGATGGGGCTTGTCGAGCGAATGCACGGCGGGGCGCGGCTCCTGGCCAGCGAGGAAGGCGATCTCAATCAGCGCATGGCCGAAAACCCCGGCGCCAAGCGGCGCATCGCCCGGGCGGTGGCGCGGCTGATCCCCGATGGCGCCTCGCTGTTTCTCGATATCGGCAGCACCACCAACTACATCGCCGAGGCGCTGCGCCGGCACCAGGCGCTGATGGTGGTGACCAATTCGGTCACCGTGGCCTACAGGCTGGCCGCACGCAACGGCAACCGCGTGTTCATGGCCGGCGGCGAGCTGCGCCCGCATGACGGCGGCGCCTTCGGGGCCGAGGCAATGGATTTCGCCCGCCGCTTCAGGACAGATTACGCCGTGCTCTCTGCCGCTGCCATCACCGCCGCTGACGGGCTGATGCTGCATGACATCGAGGAGGCCAGCTTCTCCCGTCTCATCATGCAGAACGCCGCCTGCCGGATCGTGGCGGCCGACGGGCGCAAGTTCCACCGGCGCGCGCCGATCGTGGCGGCGGATCTCTCGATGGTGGATATTCTGGTGAGCGACGAGCCGCCGCCGGGCGAACTCGAAGAAGCGGCGCGCGAACACGACATCCGCCTGATCCTGGCCGACTGAAGCTCGCGGCGGGGGGCGGGGCGACTCCGGATCGTCGCGACGTGCTCTCGGACATGTGGCATTCAATCGCATTCGGGTTTGTCGCCAACGGCAGGGCATGCGGCCGCCCGGGTGGGCGCGGATGCGCCCGCCGGGGGGTGGGCGGGCGCATGCCCGGGCCGCTGCGCGCCCCGGGCGGGCCAGACCGGTCGGACACGACCTGTCCTACCTGGCCCGCACCGCCGCCACATGGCCGGCGAAGGCGGGATCGTTCATCAGCGCCCTGCAGCGCCCGAAGCGCTCAAGGCTGTAGGCCCGGAAATCCTCGGCCGGGTTGCCGTCGGCATGCTGGATCAGGCCCCAGAGGGTCCAGAGAAGATCGCACATCGCCTTGTAGATCACCACCCGCCCGCGCTCGGCCGCCGAGGGCGGGCCCCCGAAATAGGCGTGCAGCAATTCCTCTTCCACCTCCGGGCTCATCCGCGCCTCCACGGCCAGATCGCCCAGATCCCACAGGGGATCGTTCATGCCGGAATATTCCCAATCGACGATCCACATCCTTTCGCCGTCATCGAGGAAGTTTTCGCTGAGCGGATCGCAATGGCAGGGCGCCAGCGGGGCCGGGCTGGCGGCCAGCGCTTCCCGCACCGGCCCGGCCGCGGCCACCACTTCGTGATAGCCTTCGGGCAGATCCACATCCCGGCTCGCGAGGATCTTCAGATACTCCTCGATCATCGCGAAAAGCTCGAAGCGAAACCGGAATTCCTCGCCCGAGCCGTGCAGCTTCGCCAGCGCCCGCCCGGCCCGCGCCGCCGCGCCTTCGCGGCTGGCAAAAAGCGCCGGGGTCATGGTCACGATGTCGGGGATCGCCTCGGAAATCATGATGCCGCTTTCGGCATCGGCCCAGATCACCCGCGCCGAAACCCCGGCCCGCTCGGCCGCCCGGGCGTTGTGGATCTCCACCGCGCGATCAATGTAATCCGCGGTGCCGGCGCCGGGGATGCGCACGATCACCCGCCGCTCGCCGATCTCGACCAGATGAACGAGATTGGTCAGCCCGCCAAGCCGGGTGATGGCGCAATCCTTTTCCGCCACCCCGGCAAATTCAGGTGCCCGCCTCAGCGTCGCCACAACCTCTTGCAGATGTTCGCTCATCCTTCCCCCCTCATGCCTTGAGACGCCGGTTTTCGGGATCGTAAAGCGGGCCGTCCACCCTGCTGATCGGGTGGCGTTCGCCGAAAACCTCCACCTCGAAGCCTTCCGCATCCCACAGATCCACCGGCAGATAACCCATCATGATCATCCGCCCCACAGTATGGCCGAAGCCGGCGCTGGTGACCGGCCCGACAACCCGGCCGTTGCACAGGATCGTTTCGCCCCCGCTCATCGGCAAGGGCTCGGGGCTGGTGAAGGTGGCCAGCCGCCGGGCCGGCCCCTCGGCCTTCTGCGCCGCGAGCGCCGCGCGGCCCAGAAAATCGCCGCCCCGTTTCAGATGCACCCGAAAGCCCAGGCCGGCCTCGATGGGCGTATGATCGGGCGTGATGTCGGCCGACCAGTAGAGATAGCCCTTTTCGAGCCGCAGGCTGTCAATCGCGCGGTAGCCCACATCGCGGATCCCATGCGCAGCGCCCGCTGCGCGCAAGGCATCGTAAACATGCAGGCCGAATTCCGTTGGCACATGCAGCTCCCAGCCCAGTTCGCCCACATAGCCGATGCGCACCGCAAGCACCGGGGCGGCGGCGATCGTTACTTCCCGCGCGGTGGCGAAGGGGAAGGCCGCGGCCGAGACATCCTCTTCGCAGACTTCCTGAAGCACCGCGCGCGCCTTCGGCCCGCAGATGTTGATCACCGCGCGCGCCGAGGTCATCTCGATCAGATGCACCGAGCCGTCCGCGGGCATGTGCCGGCGGATCCAGTCTGCATCATGGGTGCCGAAGCCGGCGCCGGTGACGATGTAGAAGCGGTCTTCGGCCAGGCGGGTCACGGTCAGATCGGCCTCGATCCCGCCGCGCGCGTTGCACAGCTGGGCATAGATCACGCTGCCGGGGGGCCTGTCCATGTTGCAGGCGGCGAGGCGCTGCATGAGCGGCAGGGCGCCGGGGCCGATCAGCTCGAACTTGGCGAAGCTCGACTGATCGATCAGCGCCACGCTCTCGCGCACGGCGCGGTGCTCACGGGCCGCGAATTCCTGCCAGCCGGGGGCGAGGAAATCGAGGCGATCCACCGGCTCCACCCCTTCGGGGGCAAACCAGAGCGGGCGCTCCCAGCCGTTCTTCGCGCCGTAAACCGCGCCACGCTCCTTCAGCCGGTGATAGAGCGGCGAGAGGCGCAATCGGCGCGCGCTTTCCGCCTCCTGCCCCGGGTAGCGCATCTTGTAGTGATGCGCGTAATGCTCGACGGCGCGCGGATACATGAAGGCGCGGGCGCCGTGATGCGGGCCGAAGCGGCGCACATCGAGCGGCCAGAGATCAAGCGCGGGCCGGCCCTCGGTGATCCACTGGGCGATCATCTCGCCCGCGCCCCCGCCGGCAGCGATGCCGTAGAGAAAGCCCGTCGCCATCATCAGATTGTTGAAGCCGGGCGCCCAGCCCATCACGAAATCGCCATCCGCCGAATAGGGGATCGGCCCGTTGATGACCTGCCGGATGCCCACCTCGTTCACAACCGGGGTCACCTGCGCCGCCTTCTCCGCCAGCGGCAGGAAGCGCTCCATGTTCTCGGGCAGCAGCTGGCGGATGAAATCGCCGGGAATGCCGCGCGCGCCGAAGGGCTGGGTGTCGTGCTCATAGCCGCCGATCACCATGCGCCCGCCGGCATCGGGCTTGTAATAGACAAGCCGCTCGGGATCGCGCAGCGTCGGCAGGGTGCGCACCACTTCCGGCTCGGGCCAGGGTTCGGTAACCACATACTGATGCTCCACCGCGCAGGCCGGCACGCGCAGCCCGAGCTTCCGGCCCAGCTCGCGGCTCCACATGCCGGCGGCGAGGATGACGTTTTCCACCTCGTAGCTGCCATCGGAGGCGATCACCTCGGCGATCCGCCCGCGCTTCAGCACGAAATCCTCGACGCCAACACCCTGCCGGATCTCGGCCCCGTGCAGGCGCGCCCCGGCGGCGATGGCAAGGCACAGGCCGGCCGGATCCACATGCCCGTCCGAGGGGATGAAGGCCGCCCCCTCGATGCCGGTTTCCTCGATATAGGGAAAGAGCGCCTTCGCCTCGCCCGGGGTGAGCATCTGCATCTCGAGCCCGAAGCTGCGGGCCATCGTCGCCAGGCGCCGGGCCTCGAGCATCCGTTCGCGCGTGGCGGCGAGGCGGAGCGAGCCGACCTTCTTCCAGTCAAACGCCATGCCGGTTTCGGCTTCGAGCGCGTCATACATGGCGACGGATCGCTTGAGCATCCGCGTGGTATTGGCCGAGGAGCGCAGCTGCCCCACGAGCCCCGCGGCGTGCCAGGTGGCGCCTTCCGTCAGCGCGGCGCGCTCCAGAAGCACCACGTCACGCTCGCCGGATTTCGCCAGATGATAGGCCACCGAGCAGCCGATGATGCCGCCGCCGATGATCAGATGCCGTGCGCTGTGCGTGGCCATATGCGCCCCCCTGAAGGCGATTCGCCCTCCTTCAGTCTGGGCCGATTCCGCCATAAATCAACAATTCATGTTGTTTTCTGGCGTTTATATGTCAATTTACCCGCAGAAAGGCGCGGCAATGTCCAGACATGCCTATGACATCGAAAAAGCGGTGGCCGAGCGCGGCTCGATCTCGGTGGCCGAGCTGGCCCGGCTTCTTGGGGTATCGGATCAGACCATCCGGCGCGCCGTGCGGCCGCTTGTCGAGGCCGGCAGGCTCTGCAAGGTGCATGGCGCGATCACCGCGGCGCGCTCGCCTGCCTATGCCCCGTTTCTCGAGCGCATGGATCAGATGCGGGCCGAAAAGACGGCCATCGCCGCGCGGCTCGCGGCCGAGATCCCCGACGGCGCCTCGCTGGCGATCGACACCGGCTCCACCTCGGGCTATCTGGCCCAGGCGCTGAGCACGCGCAAAAACCTGCGCATCGTCACCAATTCCGCCTTCGTGGCGGCGATGCTCTCGATGCGCCCGGGCAATACCGTGTTCATGGCCGGATCGCGCCTGCGCGATCATGACGGCGCCGCCTTCGATGCCGCCGCCTTCGCCACCATCGCCCGGATGCGGGTTTCCCGCGCGGTGCTTTCCGCCTCGGCGGTGGATCCGAAACGCGGCTTTCTGGTGCATGAGCCCTGCGAGGCCGATATCGCCCGCGCCATGGCCGCGATCGCCGATCAGGTGATCATGTGCCTCGATCACAGCAAGTTTGGCGTTGGGAGCACGGAAGAGATGTATGTCGCCCTGCCGTTCGGCGACGTTCACCTCGTCGTCACCGATCGCCAACCCCCCGAAGCCGCCGGGCTGAGCGGGCTGGATCTGCTGATTGCCTAGCAACTGTATTTGTCAGGTAGTCCGAGGGGGGGAACGAGCGATGAAAGCCCCTCCCGCGATGCGCGGCAAACACATATGAGCGAGGCCCGCAGGCCAGAGAAACGGCCCTCTGATTGGGGTGCGAAAAAAACCTTGCCAGATGAATTCGCCGCGATATCATCTACCTGAAGATGTTTGCTGGGTAACGGGGCATGTTGGGTTTGGCGAAGATCTTGGCTGAAGGGCGGATGCGGCGGGTGGCCTGCGGCGCGTGGCGCGCGCTGCTGGCCGCGGCCGCGCTTGCCTCGATGCCGGG
>JALVEX010000200.1 GCA_027030435.1 Paracoccaceae bacterium | reverse complement strand
TAGGTGACCGGATAGACGGAGGTGGCCGAGAAGGCGACGGTGAGGGTGGTCATGTCGGCCGTGGCCATGTCGGGCAACAGCACGTTCACGGTATTGGTGTGCTGGTTCACATATGTGATGGTGCCGCCGCCCCCGCCGGAGATGCCCGAAAGCGTGAACTCGGGCGTGGCGGGCCAGGGTTCGGCCCAGAGCCCCGGCGCACCGGCCCAGCCGGGATCGAGCAGCGGCCAGTCCTTGCTGATCTCGTTCGGCCCGTCCACCAGCGGCTTCATGAAGCCCGAAGCGCCGCCGCCGCCGAAGCGGATCCTGTGGCCATCGGCGAAGGCCGTGGCGGGCGTGATGCGGATGATCCGGTTGGCGGCATCCTGAATGGCGGCGGTGAAGCCAGATGGCAGATAGCCCGCGCCCTGATCGATCTCGAAGCCGGCGAGCCCGGTGTAATGGGCCTCGCCCGCCGGCGGGGTTTCGCCGGCCTGCGCGCGCCGCGTGGTGAGCGTGCCGCTCCCGGAAAGCTGGAGATCCGCATACGCCCCGGCCGGATCCGTGGCCAGCAGCGAGAACGCGGGGCGCGAAAGCGAAAGCGCGCCCTCGGCGATCAGGATGTTGCGGGCAAAGCCCTCCGTCATCAGCTTCGTGCCCTCGGAGCTTGTCGGGTTGGGGTGGCGATCGCTGATCCAGTCGCCCGCGTTGAGACGCCCCATCAGCGGATGGGTCCAGGGCATCAGCCCCTTGCCGTCCGTCAGGGCGATGGTGCGCGTGTCGGCATGGAAATCGGCGTAGGACTGGCGCAGATCGCGATGCGTGATCTCGGCCGAGGCCGCCGCGCCGCCCACTTGCGTTTCCGCATTCTCGAGATCGTAATCCGGGATATGCGGCAGCGGCGGGAACTGGGCGAAAAGCGTCTCCGATCTGGCGAAAAGCCCGCGCCCGCGCTGATCGGCCGGGGCGTCGAAATCCCACAGGCAGTGATCCACCGTCCATCCGGCATTGATCGGATGCGCGGTGCCGAGCGTGAAGCTGGTGCCGTCCGCCTTCTGGCCGAAGTAGAACGGCGCCCACATGTCGAGGAAGGGCTGTTGCGCCATGTCGGCCACGAACCACATCTCCGCCAGCATTCCGATTTCCGAGCCGTTGGCGCGCACCCAGTCCACCACCTGCTGCAGCACGCTCCAGCGCCGCCCGGTGACGGGATCGTTCTGGCTGTCGTCCATCAGCTCCCAGCGCGCGGTGCCTTCGTGATGGCCGTCAACGTAGAGATACTTGCGCCCCGGCGCATGCGCCGCCAGCACGTTCGAGAATACCGCGACGGCGCGCGTCAGCGCCGCATCGTCGGTGATGAAGAAATGCTGCACCTGCGGGGAGGCGGCTTCGTCATTGTCGATCTTCACCACCTGCAGCGCATCCGGGTCGGCCACGGTGATCGGCCCGGGCATGGAACTGCCGCCGAAGGCCGTCAGCATGTAATCCAGTTCGGATTGCCCGAACATCAGGAACACCGTGCCGGGCGCGAAGGTGCTGGCGGTGGCGGCGGTGACGGCGGGGGAGGATTTCAGGCGCACCTGCGCCTGCTGGAAGGCGCCGTCGTCATTGGTGGCGAGGAGCGTGCCGGCCCAGTTCCCGGCCCCGTCCGCCGTGGCGATGTCGGCCCAGGTATCGGTGCCGCGATCATAGGCCTGCACCACCTCGCCGGGCGTTGCCGTGCCGGAAAGCGCAACCTTCGCCTGCCCGCCGCCCG
>JALVEX010000199.1 GCA_027030435.1 Paracoccaceae bacterium | reverse complement strand
TGGGCGAGGGGGGCGCGCGCGAATCGACCGTGATCGGCGCGCGTGGCGCGAAGGTGCCGGCGCGCGCGGCTGCGCTCACGAATGGCACCACCGCCCATGCGCTCGATTACGACGATACCCATTTCCGCCATATCGGCCATCTGGCGGTGGTGATCTTCCCCGCCGCCCTTGCCGTGGCCGAGCGCGAAGGGGCAAACGGGCGGGCCTTTCTCGAAGCGGCGCTGATCGGCTACGAGGCGGCGGCGCATCTGGGCGCCTGGCTCGGGCGCGCCCATTACGAGGCCGGCTTTCACCAGACGGCCACCTCCGGCGCCTTCGCCGCCACCCTCGCCGCCGCCCGCCTTCTGGGGCTCGGAGCGGGGGAAATGGCCCAGGCGCTCGGCCTCGCGGCCACCCGCGCAGGCGGGCTGAAGGCGAGCTTCGGCACCATGGCCAAGCCCTACAACGCCGGCGCGGCGGCGGCGCTCGGGGTGGAAGCAGCACGTCTCGCGGCGCGCGGCTTCACCGCCAATCCGTGTGCCGTGGAGGCCTTCGCCGCAACCCATGCCGGGGTGGGGGACGAGGCCGCGCTCGCGGGGCTCGGGCGCGATTTCGTGCTGCCGGCGATCAGCCACAAATATCACGCCTGCTGCCACGGCACCCATGCGGCGCTGGAGGCGCTGGGGGAAGCGCTGGGGGAGGCGATGGGCGCGGGCTTTGCGCCCGAGGAGGTGGCGGCGGTGGAAATCGCGACCCATCCGCGCTGGCTCGATGTGTGCAACAGTCCCGCGCCGCAAAGCGGGCTCGAGGCGAAGTTCAGCTATGCGATGGTGGCGGCGATGCGGCTTGCGGGGCGCGATACGGCGGCGCTTGCGAGCTTCTCGGACGCCGCCTGCGCCGATCCCGCCCTTCTTTCCCTGCGCGATAAGGTGAAGGTGACGGGCGATCCCGCGCTTCCCGACACAGCCGCGCGGGTGGTGCTGCGCCTTTCTTCGGGCACGGCGCGGGGCGCGGAGCATGATCTTGCCGCGCGCCAGCCGATGGCGGCGCGCGAAGCCCGCATCAGGGCCAAGGCGGCGGCGCTGGTGGGGGAGGCGCGGGCGGAAGGGCTCTGGCAGGCCGTCCGCGCCCTCGAGGAGGACGCGCCGGTTTCAAGGCTGAGCGGCCTTCTGTGAAACCCGCCTATTCGCCGCCCTTCATCAGGGCGTCCAGCCGTTCCTTCACGTTTTCGGGCGTGCCCGCATAGACAGGCAGGCCACGCTTCAGCCAGCCCGGCCCGTTCGGCCCGCCGACCACGCCTTCCTTCACGTCGATCAGCCCCGGAAAGCCCTGGCGATCGAGCGTGGTGGTGGCGTAATGCGAGCGGTTGCCGGTGCGGCAGATCATGGCGATCGGCTTCTTGGGGAATTTCTTTCGGATCTCCACCAGATCCTTCACGAAATCCGGCGCCGTCATGTCAAGCGCAACCGCGCCCTCGGGAATGCCGGTTTCGGCCCATTCCTCGGGGCGGCGGATGTCCACCAGCACGATCTCGCCGGCCTTCGCCGCCGCGTGGGCTTCGGGGGCTGTCATGGCCTGGGGCTTTGCACTGGCGCGATCGGGCGACATGAGCGCGATCATAGCAAATGCCAGCCCGGCCGCAAGGAAGGCGCGGCGCGTTGCCGGCGCGCCATTCGCGCCATTGGTGGTGACCTGTGGTCGCATCTCTGATACTCCGCTTGAAATCGCGGCCAATCTGTATGACCGCTTGGGGGATGGATTCATCTGACCGTTTACCAAAGCGCGCCGGGGATATACAGAGGATCGGGAGATCACATTCGCGTGCGTGAATGGAAATGGAGCGGTGCCGGGCCACAAGCGCAAGATGCGGCCCGCAACCGCGAGATGAGGAACGGTGACGAACAGGGAGGGACGGAGCGTGAAGATCGGCACTCCAAAAGAGGTGATCGAAGGCGAAAAGCGGGTGGCGATGACGCCCGACAGCGCGCGCGCCTTGCAAAAGCTCGGCCATGAATGCGCGATCGAGGCCGGCGCGGGCAAGGCCGCGGGCTTCACGGATGCAGAGTATCGCGAAGCCGGGGTCGAGGTGATCCGCGGCGCGGCGGCCTTGTGGAAGGCGGTGGACGTGGTGGCCAAGGTGCGCCCTCCCACCGAAACCGAGGCGAAGAGGCTGAGGAAGGGCCAGACGCTGATCAGCTTCTTCCAGCCGGGCGAGAACGAGAAGCTTCTCGAGTTTTGCGCCAAGAAATGCGCCAATGTGATCGCCATGGACATGGTGCCGCGCATCAGCCGCGCCCAGAAGATGGATGCCCTTTCCTCCATGGCCAATATCGCCGGCTACCGGGCGGTGATCGAGGCGGCCGAGCATTTCCCCCGCTTCCTCACCGGGCAGGTGACGGCGGCGGGCAAGGTGCCGCCGGCGAAGGTGCTGGTGGTGGGCGCGGGCGTGGCGGGGCTCGCGGCGATCGGCACGGCCGTCAGCCTCGGCGCCATCGTCTATGCCTTCGACGTGCGCCCCGAGGTGGCCGAGCAGATCGAGAGCATGGGGGCGGAATTCGTCTTCCTCGAATTCGAGGACGATCAGGACGGCGCCGAAACCGGCGGCTACGCCAAGCCCTCTTCGCCCGAGTTCCTCGCCAAGCAGCTGGAGAAATTCCGCGAGATGGCGCCGGAGATGGATATCGTCATCACCACGGCGCTCATCCCCGGCCGCCCGGCGCCCAAGCTCTGGACGGAAGACATGGTGAAGGCCATGAAGCCCGGCAGCGTGATCGTCGATCTCGCGGCCGAGAAGGGCGGCAACTGCGAGCTCACGGTGAAGGACGAGCTGATCACCACGAAGAACGGCGTGAAGATCATCGGCTACACCGATTTCCCGAGCCGCATGGCGCAGCAGAGCTCGCTGCTTTACGCCAACAACATCCGCCACATGATCGACGATCTGACGCCCGAGAACGACGGCAGGATCGTCCATGACATGGAAGATGACGTGATCCGCACCGCCACGGTGACGAAGGATTGCAAGATCACCTTCCCGCCGCCGCCCCTGAAGGTGCAGGCGATCGCCTCGGTGAAGAAGAAGCCCGAGCCCGCGGCCCCCACCCCCGAGGAGATCCGGGCCCGCGAGATGGAGGAATTCCGCAAGGCCACCCGCCAGCAGGTGGGGCTTCTGGTGGCCGGCGGCATCCTGATGCTGCTGATCGGGGCATATG
>JALVEX010000198.1 GCA_027030435.1 Paracoccaceae bacterium | reverse complement strand
CGGGCCGGATCACCGGGATCGAGGAACAGGGAAATGATCTCTTCAGGAAAGACGATGAAAAGCGCGATCACGATGAGCGAGAAGCCGAGAGAGAGCGCGATCACCACCTTCGCGCCATCGCCAAGGCGGCGGAGATCGCCGCGCCCGATCGCGTTGCCGGCCCGCACCGTGGCGGCGCTTGAAAGCCCCACATGGACCATGAAGGCCAGCGCGGCGGCCTGAAGCGCGATCCCGTGCGCGGCCAGCGCCTCGGTCCCGAGCCAGCCCACCATGACCGCCGAAGCGGTGAAAAGGCCCGTCTCGGCGAGATTGGTGAGCCCGATCGGCCAGCCGAGGCGGAATATGTCGCGCAGGGCCTCGGGATCGGGGCGCAGGAAGCGGGTGAAAAGGGCGTGTTCGGGAAAGCTGCGGCCGGCGTGGAGGGCAAGCGCGAGAAAGGATGCCGCATTGACGATCACCGAAGCGATCGCCGCCCCGCGCACGCCGAGCTCGGGCGCGCCCCAGCGGCCGAAGATCAGAGCGTAGTTCATCAGCGCATTCATGGCCACGGCTGAAAGCGTCACCAGAAGGATCACCCGGGTGTTTTCCAATGCCGCGAGGTAATTCTTCAGCACCATCACCCCGAGCGCGGGAAAGATGCCCCAGGCGGCGATGCGCAGGTAGCTCTCGGCAAGGTTTGCAAGATGCGCCTCCTGCCCGAGCGCGCGCAGAACAGGCGCGGCCCACAGCATCAGCGGCAGCACGAGAGCGCCATAGGCGAGCGAAGCATGCAGCCCCATCCGCGTGACCCTGCGGGCGCGGGTGATGTCGCCCCGCGCCTCGGCCGCCGCCACCATCGGCGCCACCGCAAGCCCGAAACCCGCCCCGGTTATGAACAGCACGAACCAGTAGCTGCTGGCCAGCGTCACCGCCGCAAGCGCGCGCACGTCATACCATCCCAGCATGAGCGTATCGGTCATGTGAATGGCGAACTGCGCGATCTGGCTGCCGATCAGCGGCAGGCCGAGGGCCAGAATGGCCCGCATGTGCTCACGATATGAAGGCGCATGATCCATGCCCCCTGCTTATGGGCTTCATTCCCGAACGGCAATCGCACCGGCCGGAGTTTTCACCGTTTCGAACGGGGTAAGAAAAAAAACGGCCGGGGTTTCCGGCCGCTCAGGTCTTGCGAGTGTGGTGTGTCGGATCTGACCATCATGCTTGTTACAAGCCAGTTTCCTGCTCGATTTGCCCCATGTTGGCTTGCGGATCTGCACCTTTTGTCTCCGCTTTCTCTCCGCTTCCTGATGCGGGCATCCGGATCTGGCGATGCGCAACCCGCTGCAACTGATGGGAACCTCTTATCCGCACCGCCAGCATCCGGGCTCAGATGAAGATGTTGTGCTCGCGGCTGCGGCGCGTCTGGAAGACGGGATTGCTCCGCGGATCGCGCAGGTCGCGCCTGTCACCCCGGCGCATGCCCTCGATTGCCCTCAGGGCGTTTTCGCGGCCTTCACGTGCTTTTCTGAGAAGATCGTTGCTCATGTCAATTTCCCCTTTCTTCAGTTTCCGATCGCCGTGCCTTTTTCCGGGCTTGCCTTCCGGCGATCTCGTTTGTGGAATTTCAGTTTGTGATCGGAATAAGGCGAAAATTTGTCCGTTAACACAATTTTAGCGTGCGCCGACCCTTGGCCAGTAAATCCCGCCGCGCAGAACGAACCGGGATCAAAGAAGCAGGGAAAATTTATCTGACTGTTTTTAAATGATTATTTTTGCTTCCGGTTTGGATCATTACTTGAGGTCAACAATGCAAAGGAGAGACGCAAAATGCCACATTTCACCGAAAGACAACCTTGGGTTGTGTGTTGATTTCCTCTTTGGCGCCACATTTCTGCCACATTTCAGCACCGGGGAACAGGCGCAAAAAAGGAAGAATCAACCCCTGATAGAATCGGGCAGCGCGCCCACCCGGCCCCGGAGACCGGCCGGCCTGAGCGCCGCCCCAGCCTCAGCCCTTGCGCATATCCGGGTGCAAGGCAGATCCGAGGATGTGATCGGCATTGTGTATCACATGGCTCGCCCGCCCAACGATCAGCGGATCGGGCGGGGTGACGACCTCGTGATCCTTGTCGGGGTAATCAATGGTGGAGAGGAAATGCTTCATGCAGTTGATCCGCGCGCGCTTCTTGTCGTTCGATTTCACGATCGTCCAGGGCGCATCGGCGGTATCGGTGTAGAAGAACATCGCCTCCTTCGCCTCGGTGTAGTCATCCCATTTGTCGAGGCTGGCGATATCCACCGGCGAGAGCTTCCAGCGCTTCAGAGGATCCGTCTTGCGGGCCTCGAAGCGGCGGCGCTGCTCGTCGCGCGTCACCGAGAACCAGTATTTGTAAAGCCGGATCCCCGAGCGCACGAACATCCGCTCAAGCTCCGGCGTCTGGCGCATGAATTCGAGATATTCCGTGGGCGTGCAGAACCCCATGACCCGCTCGACACCGGCGCGGTTGTACCAGGAGCGATCATAGAACACCATCTCGCCAGCGGTGGGCAGATGGCGGATATAGCGCTGGAAGAACCACTGCCCGCGCTCCTCCTCGGTGGGCTTTGCAAGCGCCACCACGCGCGCCTCGCGCGGGTTCAGGTGCTCCATGAAGCGCTTGATGGTGCCCCCCTTGCCGGCCGCATCGCGCCCCTCGAACAACAGCACGAATTTCTGCCCCGTCTCCTTCGCCCACTTCTGCACCTTCAGAAGCTCGGCCTGAAGCTTCGCCTTCTCCGCCTCATACTGCTTGCGCCCCATCTTCTTTTCATAGGGGAACTTGCCGCTCTCGAAAGCCTCGCGGATCCTGTCGGGCGTGACTGTTGGAAATTTGCTCGGCCCTTGCTGCGCCGTTTCCTGCTTCTGCGCCACGTCCTGCGTGGCTTCCCTGGCCTCGGCTTTCCTGGCCCTTGCCGGGCGGGCGGGGGGTGGGGTGGTCATGCCGGTTCCTCCTGTTCTCGCGTTTCGCAACGGCTCATGATGACAAAACGCCGCACCGCGCGCCTTGACTTGCGTCAAGCCCGAACGGCCCTCATCACTGGTCCGCAGATATTCCCGCCGGAGGCAGGAAATCCCCCCGCCCCGGGGCCGGATCAGCCAAGCTCCGCGAGCCGCCCGAGGGCCGTTTCGAGCTTTTCCGCCTCATCACGGCGCGCCGCCAGATTGGCCCGGGTTTCCTCGACGACCTCCTCCG
>JALVEX010000197.1 GCA_027030435.1 Paracoccaceae bacterium | reverse complement strand
CACCCGCCGGCAGACATCGAGATAGGGCATCCCGGGCTTGACCATCACCATGTCGGCCCCTTCGGCGAGATCGCGCGCGACAAGGCGCAGCGCTTCATCGCTGTTGGCGGGGTCCATCTGGTAGGTGGATTTGTCGCCCTTCGCGGCACCCTTGATCTCGGCGCCTTCAAGCGCGGCGCGCGCGCCCACCGCATCGCGGAAGGGGCCGTAGAAGGCGGAGGCGTATTTGGCCGCGTAGGAGAGGATCAGAACGTTCCTGTGCCCGGCTTTTTCGAGCGCGCCGCGGATGGCGCCGATGCGCCCGTCCATCATGTCGGAGGGGCCGAGGATATCGGCCCCCGCCTCGGCCTGCGCCAGCGCCATCTTCACCAGCGCCTCAACGGTTTCGTCATTCACGATCTCGCCGCCCTTGAGGTAGCCGTCATGGCCGGCCGGGTTGTAGGGATCGAGGGCGATATCCGTCATCACCGCGATTTCCGGCACCTCGGCCTTCAGAGCGCGGATGGCGCGGTTGGTGAGGTTGTCGGGGCTCCAGGCCTCTTCGCAGGCATCGGATTTCTTCGCCGGATCGGTTTTCGGGAAAAGGCAGATCGCCGGGATGCCGAGCGCCGCCGCCGCGCGCGCGGCTTCGACCGCGAGATCGATCGAAAGCCGCTCCACCCCCGGCATCGATTCCACCGCCTCGCGCCGCCCCTCTCCCTCAAGGAGAAAAATCGGCCAGATCAGATCCTCGGGCGAGAGCCCGGTTTCGCGCACCAGGGCGCGCAGGGGGGCCGTGCGCCGCGCGCGGCGCAGGCGCGCGGCGGGGAAGGGCGGGGGGGTGTGGAAGCGTTCGGCCATGGTTTGCCTTTCTCGAAGGATTTCATTAAGGGGTGGCATGGATTTTGCCGCGCGACAAGGGTAGCGATTGGCGCAGGGATTCGCCCCCGGCGGCGATCCCTCAATACAGGCAGAAAATACCGGATCGGGGATACCGCAAGTGGACTTGTATCAGAAGGTTTTCGAACTGATCGACATGCGGTCGTTCTCCAATCTGTGGTATTGGATCGCGCTTGCTGTCCTTTGGTCCACCACCAGCCACTGGGTGCTCGGCGTGCCGTTCGACATGGTGCTGCGCGCGCGCCGGCAGGGCGGTGGCGAGGCTCAAAGGGATCTGGAAGACATGGTGCGCATCAACGCCGGGCGTATCCTCCATATCGCCGATACGCTGGGGCCATGGCTCCTGGCCTTCGCCTCCTTCGTGCTCACGAGCCTCGCGATACTCGGATTCCTCTACTGGGTGGAATTTGCCCAGGCCGTTTTCCTGTTGCTGTTTCCGCTCTCGCTCGTGGCGCTTATGTCGCTTCGCACGGCGCGGCGGATAAGGGCGCGGGAGGCGAAGGGGGAGGAGCTCAGGCGGATCCTGATGCGCCACCGATTCTGGACCCAGGTCGTCGGCATGATCTCGATCTTCGTCACCGCCATGTGGGGCATGGCGATGAATTACGGGCTCGGGGTGTTCGGATGATACGGCCCGGGGCCGTGGCTGGCGCCGCCGGAGCGAAGACATGAGCAGGCACGATCGCATCACCGTTTCCGGCGCGCCCGAGGGCTATGACGCGCGCCTTCTCCTGCGCGAGCTTGAGAAGAGCGGGCAGGGCGGGGTGATTCACATCGCGCGCGATGCCAAGCGCATGGAGGGGATGCGCGCCGCGCTCGCCTTCTTCGCCCCCGATCTGCCGGTGCTCGATCTGCCGGCCTGGGATTGCCTGCCCTATGATCGCGTCTCGCCCAACCCGGATATTTCCGCCCGGCGCATGGCCACGCTCGCCGCACTCGCGCACGGCCGGGTGCCGGGGCGCTTCGTGCTCCTTACCACCCTCAACGCCGCCACCCAGCGCCTGCCGGCGCGCGATGTGCTGCGCGAGAGCGCCTTCATCGCCGAGGTGGGCCGGCGGATCGACGAGGCCGCCCTGCGCGATTACCTCACGCGCATGGGCTTTTCGCGCGCCTCCACCGTCTCCGAGCCCGGCGATTACGCAGTGCGCGGCGGCATCATCGATATCTACCCGCCCGGCGGGGCGGGGCCGGTCAGGCTCGATCTCTTCGGCGATGTGCTCGATGCGGCGCGCCGCTTCGATCCGGTGAGCCAGCGCACGGTGGAAAAGCTCGATGTGGTGGAGCTTGCGCCGGTGAGCGAGATCATCCTCGACGAGGCCGCGATCCGCCGCTTCCGCCAGAATTACCGCATCGAATTCGGCGCCGCGGGCAGCGACGATCCCCTCTACGAGGCGATCAGCGAGGGGCGCAAGCATCAGGGCGCCGAGCATTGGCTGCCCTTCTTCCACGAGCGGCTCGAAACCCTCTTCGATTACCTGCCCGATGCGAGCGTGATGCTCGATGATCAATTCGATGCCGCCCGGCTTTCGCGCTGGGAAAGCATTGCCGATCAGTATGATACGCGCCGCGAGGCGATGAATGCCAAATCCCGGCTCGACAGCGTCTACAAGCCCTGCCCGCCGGGGCTTCTCTACCTCGATGACGCCGCCTGGCAGGCAGCCACCGAGGGCCGCCGGGTGCTTTCCCTCGCCGCGCTTCCCCAGGCCACCGGCCCCGGGGTGATCGATGCGGGCGGGCGCATCGGGCGCAATTTCGCACCGGAGCGCCAGCAGGAAAACATCAACCTGTTCAAGGAGCTGGCCGATCATATCGAGGCAAAGCGCGAAAGGGCGCAGGTGATCGTCACCAGCTTTTCCGAGGGCGCGCGCGAGCGGCTTCAGGGGCTGCTGGCCGATGAGGGGCTTGATGGCGCGCGCCTCATCTCCGATTGGCGCGACATCCCCGAAGGCCCGGGGCCGGGCGAAGCCGGCGGCGTGCATCTCGCCGTCTGGCCGCTCGAGCAGGGCTTCGAGGCGGAGAGGGAGAAGCTCTGCGTCATCAGCGAGCAGGACGTGCTCGGCGATCGCCTGATCCGCCCCGCGCGGCGCCGGCGCCGGGCCGAGAATTTCCTCACCGAGGCCCAGAGCCTCAGCCCCGGCGAGCTGGTGGTGCATGTGGATCACGGGGTGGGGCGCTTCACCGGGCTTGAAACCGTTACCGCCATGGGGGCGGCGCATGAGTGCCTGGCGCTCGAATACGCCGGCGGCGACAGGCTCTTTCTGCCGGTGGAGAATATCGAGCTTCTGTCGAAGTTCGGCCATGAGGAGGGGCTTCTCGATCGCCTCGGCTCGGGCGCCTGGCAGGCGAAGAAGGCGCGCCTCAAGGCG
>JALVEX010000196.1 GCA_027030435.1 Paracoccaceae bacterium | reverse complement strand
CCTGGGCCAGCAGGGAAAACACCGGCCACTGGTAGCGAAATGCCTGCCACCGGCAGGGAAATGCCAGATATGCGCCGCACCCCGCCTCGGCTGATCGAAACATCCGGGCATGGCCGCTCGCCGTTTGGCAGCCCTAGCGTGCCGCTGGCCCGTCAGGCTCAGTAGATCGTCAGGCTCAGTAGATATAGCGGATCTGATCGCTCCAATAGCGTTCCATGCGGCGCAGGGAGGTGTTGATGGCGCCGATCCCGTCCGGCCCGAGGATGCCCTTTTTCTGCAGCCCCTCGGCGTGGCGCGCGAACAGCGCCGCCACCACATCGCGCACATGGCGGCCGCGCTCGGTGAGGCGCACGCGCACGCTGCGCCGATCGATCTCGCAGCGCTGGTGGTGCATGAACCCCATCTCCACCAGCTTCTTCAGATTGTAGGAAACATTCGAACCCTGGTAATAGCCGCGGGTCTTCAATTCGCCCGCCGTGACCTCGTTATCGCCGATGTTGAACAGCAAAAGCCCCTGCACGGCGTTGATCTCGAGCACGCCGAGGCGCTCGAATTCATCCTTGATCACGTCAAGCAGGAGCCGGTGCAGCCGCTCGACAAGCCCAAGCGCTTCAAGATAGCCGCTGATGAAATCTTCCTGGCCCTCCTCGGCAACGGCCTTGTTCATGCTCATGTCAATCTCCACCTCTGACAGCCTTTGGGGAGATTGCGGACGATTGCCAAACATTCCGTTAAATCGTGGGAAAAACTTCCTCTAATTCGAAATATCCGCCCCCGCACCAGGCAAGTTGGCGCCGGCGCGGATCCTCTCGATCAGCCCGAGATATTCCGGCGGCACCTGGAGATAACCGGTGACCCAGCCGTAGAGATCGTGGTCGTTCTCGCCGAGGAACCGCTCGTAGAGATCGAGTTCTTCGGGAGAAAGCGCCGCCAGATGGCGATCGGCGAATGCGCCCAGGATCAGATCCATCTCCCTGATCCCTCGCCGCTTTGAGCGCATCACCAGCCGCTTCAGCCTGTTTTCCGGGGTTTCCGCCTTGTCCGCCATTCCTGTGCCTCCGATACCCGGCCTTGATCGGCCCCGCCCGCCGGCCTATGAGAAACCATCGCCACCAAACAGCGGAGCCCGCCGATGCCCTTCCTTTCAGAAACGCTTGCGCGCGTCAAACCCTCGCCCACCATCGCCGTTTCCACCCTTGCGCGCGAGCTGAAGGCGGCGGGCAAGGATGTGATCGGCCTTGGCGCAGGCGAGCCCGATTTCGATACCCCGAAGCATATCAAGGAAGCCGCCAAGCGCGCGATCGATGCGGGCCATACAAAATACACAGCCCCCGATGGCATGCCGGAGCTGAAGGCGGCGATCTCGCGCAAGTTCGCGCGCGACAACGGGCTGGAATACGCGCCATCGCAGATCAGCGTCGGCTCCGGGGGCAAGCAGATTCTCTACAATGCGCTGATGGCCACGCTCAACGCGGGCGACGAGGTGATCATCCCCGCGCCCTACTGGGTGAGCTACCCCGATATGGTGCTCTTGGCCGGCGGGCGCCCGGTGATCGTGGAAGCGGGGATCGAAACCGGCTTTCGCCTCACCCCCGAGGCGCTTGAAGCCGCGATCACGCCGCGCACCAAGTGGCTGATCTTCAATTCCCCCTCCAATCCCACCGGCGCGGGCTATACACGCGATCAGCTGAAGGCGCTGACGGATGTGCTCATGCGCCATCCCCATGTCTGGGTGATGTCGGACGACATGTACGAGCACCTCACCTTCGGGGATTTCGAATTCTGCACCCCCGCCGAGGTGGAGCCCTCGCTCTACCCTCGCACCCTCACCTGCAACGGCGTCTCCAAGGCCTATGCGATGACGGGCTGGCGCATCGGCTATGCGGGCGGCCCCGAGGAACTGATCGGCGCGATGCGCAAGATCCAGTCGCAATCCACCTCGAACCCCTGCACCATCAGCCAGTGGGCGGCGGTGGAGGCGCTCGATGGACCGCAGGATTTCATCAAGGAAAACAACCGTATCTTCGAGCGCCGCCGCGATCTGGTGGTGGCGATGCTGAACGAAGCCGAAGGCATCGAATGCCCGCTGCCTGATGGCGCCTTCTATGTCTATCCCTCGATCCGGGGCTGCATCGGCAAGACGTCCCCCGCAGGCGTGAAGATCACGGACGACGAAACCTTCGCCCGCGCGCTTCTGAAGGAAAAGGGCGTGGCGGTGGTGTTCGGCGCGGCCTTCGGCCTCTCGCCGCATTTCCGGGTGAGCTACGCTACATCCGACGAAGCGCTGAAGGAAGCCTGCACGCGTATCCAGGATTTCTGCGCGGAACTGCGCTAGGAGAGAGGGCATGAGCGATCTCCCTCCCTATTACTTCAGGGTGCGCGAAAACGGCGCGGCGGTGTTCCGGGTGGATACGCAAAACCGCCTGCGCCGCCTCGAGCTCGAGCAGATCGCCGTGATCAACATCCGAAACGGCGAGGTGAAGCCCCAGGGCGGGAGGGCACTTTCGGCAGAAGACAAGGCGGCGATCGAAGCCTGGATGGAAGAGCGCCGCGCCCTTCTGAAGCGCCGCGAGATGGACGACATCCGCCGCACCATAGATCACCTCAATCTCACCGCCCAATGGGCGCAATCGCGCGCCACGCCCGAAGAGCTCGCGGAAATCACCGATGATCTGCTCCTCGCCATGCACGATCTGCGCAGCGTTCTGGTGCGCAAGAAGGCCGATCGGGCGGAGCGGAAAAGCAGCCCCCGGGCAAGGCCCGCAACAGATACCGAATGAAGGAAATACCATATGGGACTACGCAAAAGCCTTGACCGGCTCGCCCGCAAATTCGGCTATGCGCTCGTCAAGGCGCATCATCTCGATCCGCTCTATCAGCATCAATACAAGGGCGGTTACGAGGAATACCGCAAGATCCAGATCCGGCACAACAAGCGCAAGCTCGAAAAAGTGTGGGCCGACGAGACGACCCTGAGCCGGATCGTGGATCACATGAAGGAAACCGGCCTTGCGCCGCAATCGGGTGTCTGCCACGGCGCGCGCAACGGCTACGAGGTGCAATGGTTCCGCGATCACCTGGGCGCCGATGTGATCGGCACCGATATCTCCGAAACCGCCACCCAATTCCCGAACATGGTCGTCTGGGATTTCCACGAGGAAAACCCGGAGTGGGAGGGGAAATTCGATTTCATCTACACCAATTCCCTCGATCAGGCGATGGAGCCCGATCGCGCACTCGCCGCCTGGGCCCGCCAGCTCAGCCCCGACGGGCGCATCTATATCGAACACACCATGGCTCATTCCACCGCAGGGGCCGGCGAAATGGATCCCTTCGGGGCGCACCCGATGGTGATGCCCTATCTCTTCTTCACCTGGGGGCGCGGCAAATACCGGCTGAGCGACATCATCGAGATCCCTTCGAAGGGCAACAAGAAAATCCCGGCCTGGGTATTCGTTCTTGAAAGGGAATGAAGAGCAGGCACGAATCGCCCCGTCAGATCTCGGTTTCTCCGCCTTGGGGCGCAATCGTCTCATTCGGCCGTTTGCGGCGGATGATGATATCGCCATTGGGCAGCATCACCGGGGGTTCGTAATTGCTGAAATCGTCCACGAGCCGCAGCAATTCCAGAAGCGCCGGCTGCAATTCGCGCAATGCGCCCTCGAGATCGCGCATCGCAGGCTCTATTTCCTGCTGCATCCCCCGCATGAAGAGCCTGAGCCCCTGTTCCATCAGGCTCAGCCCATCATCCGGCGCGCTGTCGGGTGATCCGCCCGCAGGCGGCTCCGCGCCGCCCTCCTGGGCTAGTGACGCGATCGGCGAAAGACCGGCCAGCGCAAGACATATGGCCGCGAACATATTTCTCATGCTTGAAATATAGGCCATCCCCCGGCCAAATATAACCCCTGCCCCGAGCGGCCCCCCCGCCCGTAGAGCCAGCCCCGCCTCATCACTGGTCCCTGAAATATCCCCGCCGGAGGCATCCCGCCGCGATTCATCTCTCACACCGGCGCCAGCGATGCCCGCGCCTCCTCAAGAATCCGCGCCGCCTCGCTGCCGGCGATCTTCTGGATGTCGTCCTGATATTTCAGGATCGCGCCCAGCGTATCGGCGATCACCTCGGGGCTGAGGCTGATCACGTCGAGCGCCAGCAGGCATTTGGCCCAGTCGATCGTCTCGGCCACGCCCGGCTTCTTGAAAAGATCCTCGGTGCGCAGCCGCTGCACGAAGGCCACCACTTCGCGCGAAAGCGTCTCGCCCGCCTCGGGCGCGCGCGCTTTCAGGATCTCCATCTCGCGGGCGAAATCCGGGTAGTCCACCCAGTGATAGAGGCAGCGCCGCTTCAGGGCGTCATGCACCTCGCGGGTGCGGTTGGAGGTCAGCACCACCACGGGCGGCTCGGGCGCCCTGATGGTGCCAAGCTCGGGGATCGTCACCTGGAAATCGGAAAGCGCTTCCAGAAGGAAGGCCTCGAAGGGCTCGTCGGTGCGGTCAAGCTCGTCGATCAGGAGCACCGGAGCGCCGCCAGGCTGGGGGCGCATAGCCTCGAGCAGCGGGCGCTCGATCAGATATTCCTCGCTGAAAAGCTCCGACTTCAGCGCCTTGCGATCCGCCGCCCCGGCGGCCTCGGCGGTGCGGATCGCCACCATCTGCGCGGCAAAGTTCCATTCATAGACGGCGCTTGCCGCATCGAGCCCCTCATAGCACTGCAGCCGGATCAGCCGCCGCCCGAGCCCCGCCGCGAGCGCCTTGGCGATCTCCGTCTTGCCCACCCCGGCCTCGCCCTCGAGAAACAGCGGCCGGCCCAGCTCGAGGCCGAGGAAAACCACCGTCGCCAGCGCCCGCCCGCAGACATAGCCCTCCCCCGCCAGCATCTGCTGCACGTCGCCTATGGATGCGATTGCTCCGGTGGATGTGATTGCGCTCTCCTGCATCGCCTTCTCCCTGCTTTCCCGCCCAGACTGCACGCCGCCCGGCCAAGGTCAAGGCTCCTCGCTGCCGCAACAATTCGTTGCAATTGAGACGATTGCCCTTCCCCGCCCATTGCGGCAAAAGGAAGCAAAGCCCGGATGTGTGAGAAGGAAAGCGAGATGACAGCCGCCAATACCCCCCCACGCCCCGCCCTCAAGGCCAAGGACGCCCCCGATCTCGGCCGTTTCGACTGGGAAGATCCCTTCCGCCTCGAAACGCAGCTCTCGGAAGACGAACGCCTGCTGCGCGACGGCGCCCGCGCCTTCGCGCAGGATCGCCTGCAGCCGCGCGTCATCCGCGCCTTTCGCGAGGAGGAAACCGATCCCCTGATCTTTTCTGAGATGGGCGAGGCGGGGCTTCTGGGGGCCACGCTGCCGGAGGAATACGGCGGCCTTGGCGCGAATTACGTCACCTACGGCCTGATCGCGCGCGAGATCGAGCGGGTGGATTCGGGCTATCGCTCGATGATGAGCGTGCAAAGCTCGCTGGTGATCTACCCGATCTACGCCTACGGCAGCGAGGAACAGCGGCAGAAATACCTGCCCGGCCTTGCCGCGGGCGAGCTGATCGGCTGCTTCGGCCTCACCGAGCCCGATGCGGGCTCCGATCCCGGCTCGATGAAGACCCGCGCCGAGAAGATCGAAGGCGGCTACCGGCTGACCGGCACCAAGATGTGGATCTCCAACAGTCCGATTGCGGATGTGTTCGTCGTCTGGGCGAAATCCGAAGCCCACGGCGGCAGGATCCGCGGCTTCGTGCTGGAAAAGCACATGCAGGGGCTCTCGGCGCCGAAGATCGAGGGCAAGCTCTCCTTGCGCGCCTCGATCACCGGCGAGATCGTGATGGACGGTGTCGAGGTGGGCGAGGATGCGCTCCTGCCCCATGCGGAGGGGCTCAAGGGCCCCTTCGGCTGCCTCAACCGCGCGCGCTACGGCATTGCCTGGGGGGCCATGGGGGCGGCCGAATTCTGCTGGCACGCGGCGCGCCGCTACGGGCTCGAGCGCAAGCAGTTCGCGCGTCCCCTGGCCCAGACCCAGCTCTTCCAGAAGAAGCTCGCCGACATGCAGACGGAAATCGCCCTCGGCCTGCAGGCGGCGCTGCGTGTGGGGCGGCTGATGGACGAAGCCAATGCCGCGCCCGAGATGATCAGCCTGATCAAGCGCAACAACGTCGGCAAGGCGCTGGAGATCGCGCGCATGAGCCGCGACATGCACGGCGGCAACGGCATTTCCGAGGAATTCCAGGTGATGCGCCACATGGTGAATCTGGAGACGGTGAACACCTATGAAGGCACCCATGACATCCACGCCCTGATCCTCGGGCGCGCTCAGACGGGCCTGCAGGCGTTTTTCTGAAAACCTGCGCGTCCGGCCCGGCCATCTGCCCGGTGCCAATGCGCAAGGCATGCCCTGCGCCATCAATTACCGAATGCCTGTCGCAGGGACATCCGGCGTTGCGATCATTGCGCGCTTGGCGCAGTATAGTGCTTTCAACCCGGCCAGGAGCCTTCTCGATGTCCCTCGTCTTCACCTTCCCTCTTCTGATACCCTTTGTGCCGCCGCCCCTCCATGGCGCGCTGTTCGCGCTGGCCATTTTCTAGAGCCCCGGCGGTGCCGTTCGATATATGGCTTGCCTTCACCGCCGCCGTGCTGGTGATCGTCGCCGTCCCTGGTCCGACGGTGATCCTCGTTGTCGCCTATGGGCTGGCGCAGGGGCGGCGGGTGGCGCTGGCCAGCGCGCTTGGGGTGGCGCTTGGGGATCTGATCGCGATCTCGGCCTCGCTGGCCGGGCTCGGCGCGCTGCTCCTTGCCTCGGCCACGGCCTTTGCGGTGCTGAAGTGGATCGGCGCCGCCTGGCTTTTCTGGCTCGGCATCCGGCTCCTGCGCAGCCCGCCGCCGGAAATCGCGGCATCCGGCGCCGGCGCCGCGCCCCGGCACGGCCCCACGGCGCGGCGCGTGTTCCTGCACGCCGCGATCGTGACGGCGCTCAATCCGAAGGGCATCCTCTTCATCCTCGCCTTCGCGCCGCAGTTCATCCGGCCCTCCCTGCCGCTCCTGCCGCAGCTCTTGATGATGCTCGCCACCTTCGTGCTGCTCGGCGGGCTGAACGCGCTGGCCTATGCGCTGTTTGCCAGCCGGCTGCGCCAGCACATCCGCCGCCCCGCCACGCTCGCCTGGTTCAACCGCGCCGGAGGCGGTGCGCTGATCGGCCTTGGCCTCCTCGCGGCCACGGCCACGCGCAAGTGAAACCGCGCCTTCCACCACGCCGGCAGCATCGTTCAGGCGCCGCCCGAATGCAGCGAATCACTTGTGCATGCCGGCAATTGGATCAATGGCAAGCATCTGATTGCATTAACATTTTTCTCCTTATGGTTGTATCTTGATGCGCGCAACGGCCGCGTTTCGTCAACAATGCCAGAAACCCGGCGCAAATTGCGCGCCGACATGGAAACTCTGACAAAAAAATAGTGCAATTCCATCCCAAAGCGGCCTTCATGGATACCCAGAAGAAGCAGCGCCCGGCTCCAGTGGCTTCGCGCCGGATGAGGGAGAGGGGCAACAGGGTAACCAGTGCGGATCAGTGAGAAAGAAAGCTTCAGGCCAGTCAGAACAACCGGAAACAGAAGAATGAACCCGCACAGGCCCGGGCAGAGGCGCATGGCCCTGCCCCCGGAAAAACGCGCATGGATCGAGCGGCAGAAGGCCATTGCCGAAGGCACCGGCAGCTTCACCCCGCTCGGCCCCGATCATTCCGCCTTCTATTTCGAGGGCGGGCCGCGGCTTCTCGTCACTTTCGAATTTCTCGACACCCTGATCGATCACAGGGAAGCCGATGCCCCCCTCGGGCAGGCGCTTGTGGAGGGCACGGGCTGTTCGCATCTGTGCATCCTGGCGCATGCGCTGCGCTGGTATCGCGATCCCGCGATCCACGCCCATTTCGACGCGCTGACGGATCGGGGCTTCTTCGATGAATTCGATCTCGTGGTCTGCTACGGCGCCGGCATGGGCGGTTATGGCGCTGCGGCCTACAGCGTTGCCGCGCCGGGCGCCACGGTAATCGCGGTCAACCCACAAGCCACGCTCGATCCCCGCCTCACCGAATGGGATCCCCGCTTCATCTCGGCGCGCCGGCTTTCCTTCACCGATCGCTACGGCTACGCCCCCGAGATGCTGGATGCCAGCGAACGGGCCTTCGTGCTCTATGATCCGGAAGAAGAGCTTGACGCCATGCATGCCTCGCTCTTTCACCGCAGCCACGTGCTGCGCTTTCGCTGCCGCCACCTCGGCCGGAACATCGAGGATCACCTGCTGGAAATGGGCCTGCTGAAGCCCCTGGTGCAGAAGGCGCTGGCGGGCGAGCTGACCGCCGGCGAGCTCTACCGCCTCTATCGTGCGCGGCGCAGCTATACGCCCTATCTGCGCCGCCTGATGGCCCGGCTCGAAGATGATGACAGGATGCAGCTGGCCGCGCGGCTGTGCCGGTATGTCCGCGCGCAATTCGGGGAAGAGCGCTTCGGCAAATCCGTGCGGCGGATTGAAGGCCGGGTCCAGGAGCAGTTGCAGCATCGCTGCGCCCTTCAGCGTTCGATGGAGCGCCCGCTCGGCTGATCCGAAGCGCGTGGTGCCCGGCTCTCCGCTTCACCTAGGAGAGCCCGGAGCCGGAAAGCGCCGGCCGGCCTTTCCTCTGGCGCGCCCCGCTCCGATTGTGTAAGCCCGGGCGCGATGACGAACCGCCTCACCATAACCCGCCCTGACGACTGGCACCTGCACCTGCGCGACGGCGCGATGCTCGCGGCCGTCCTGCCCGAAAGCGCGCGCCATTTCGCCCGCGCCCTCGTCATGCCCAATCTGGTGCCGCCGGTGGTGACGGGCGCGGATGCGCGTGCCTACCGCGAGCGCATCCTTGCCGCCCTGCCCGAGGACACGGGCTTCACCCCCCTGATGACCCTCTACCTCACCGAAACCACCGATCCGGGCGACGTGGCCGCAGCGGCCGCCGAAGGGCTGATCGCCGCCGTCAAGCTCTACCCCGCCGGCGCCACCACCAATTCCGATTCCGGCGTGCGCGATTTCGATCGCGTGCGCGGCGTGCTCGAGCGCATGGCCGAGATCGGCCTGCCGCTGTGCGTGCATGGCGAGGTGACGGATGAGGATGTGGACATCTTCGACCGCGAGGCGGTGTTCATCGAGCGCGTGCTCGAGCCCCTGCGCCGCGCCACGCCGGGGCTGCGGGTGGTGATGGAGCATGTGACCACCCGCGAAGGCATCGAATACGTCCGCTCGGCCCCGCGCGATCTCGCCGCCACGCTCACCACCCACCACCTGGTGATCAACCGCAATCACATCCTCGCCGGCGGCATCCGGCCGCATTACTACTGCCTGCCCGTGGCCAAGCGCGAAAGCCACCGGCTGGCGCTCTGCGAAGCCGCCACCTCGGGCGATCCGCGCTTCTTTCTCGGCACCGACAGCGCCCCCCATGCCGATGCCCGCAAGCTTGCCCCCTGCGGCTGCGCCGGCTGCTTCACCGCACCCGATACCATGGCGATCCTGGCCCATGTGTTCGAGGAGGAAGGCGCGCTCGATCGCCTCGAGGGTTTCACCTCGCGCCATGGCGCGGCGTTCTACGGCCTCCCCGAAAACAGCGAAAGGATCACGCTCGAGAAGGGCGAACCGGCGCCCGCGGGCGGCATGCTCGAGACAGGCGAAGGCCCCGTCACCATCTTCGATCCCGGCTTCCCGCTTGTCTGGCGGGTCGTGGAATGATCGTGCTGAAAGGATAACGCAGATGATCCCCTCCTCATTTCCCGAAAAGGAAGAAATCGCCCGCCTCAGCGCCCGGATGCTGCTGGAAATCGGGGCGGTGCATTTCAATGCGCAAAAGCCCTTCACGCTCGCCTCCGGCCTGCCCTCGCCCACCTATATCGATTGCCGCAGGCTGATCTCCTTTCCCCGCATCCGCAGCGTGCTGATGGATTTCCTCGCCGTCACCGTGATGCGCGAAGCGGGCTTGGAGGCCTTCACCAACATCGCAGGCGGCGAAACCGCCGGCATCCCCTTCGCCGCGCTGGTGGCCGAGCGCCTCGCCCTGCCGATGACATATGTGCGCAAGAAGCCCAAGGGCTACGGCCGCAATGCCCGCATCGAGGGCGTGATGAAGGAGGGCGACCGCGTGCTTCTGGTGGAAGATCTCACCACCGACGGCGGCTCGAAAGTGAGCTTCGTCGAAGCGATCCGCGAAACCGGCGCCGCCTGCGCCCACACGGCGGTGATCTTCTATTACGGCATCTTCCCCGAAACCATCGAAACCCTCGATTCGCACGGCATCAGCCTCCATCACCTCTGCACCTGGTGGGACGTGCTGAAGGAGGCGCGCGAAAGCGGCGCGTTTGATGATGCCACGCTGCGTGAAGTGGAGAGCTTCCTCTCCGATCCGCGCGCCTGGCAGGCCCTGCGCATGAAATAGCCCACCATATCTTGACTTCACGCCGGCCAAGGCCGCAATATGAAGCGTGCAGAGGCCGGGCGGCACCCGTGGCAAATGCCCACAGGTTTTCCACAGAAACATACAATTTGCCCGACTCGCCGGGAATGCGTATCAGTCACTCCGGGACAGGTGAGGAAAAGAGCAAATGAACGAGTTTGCCACTATCGGGCCACAGCAGGCGCCCTCCGGGAGACCGGCTTCAGGCACCGGCGCGGAGGGTGAGGCGGCAGAGGCGATGCCGCACAACATCGAGGCCGAGCAGCAGCTCCTCGGCGCGATCCTGATGAACAACGAGATCTACGATCGCATCGTCAACATCGTGAAGCCCGAGCATTTCTACGAGCCGCTGCACCAGCGCATCTTCGAGGTCGCTGCGGCGCGCATCCAGAAGAACAACCTCGCCTCGCCGGTGACGCTGAAGAACTTCCTCGAGGATGACGAGCGCCTGAAGGAGCTTGGCGGGCCGGCCTATCTCGCCCGCCTCGCCGGGGCCGCCATCTCGAGCTTCGCGGCGCGCGATTACGCCCGCATGATCCATGACATGGCGATCCGGCGCGAGCTGATCCTTCTGGGGCGCGACATCTCCGACAAGGCGGCGCGCGTGGATGTGGAAAGCGAGCCGAAGGAACAGATCGTCGAGGCCGAACAGGCGCTCTACAAGCTCGCCGAGGAAGGCACCGCCGACAGCGGCTTCCAGTCGTTCCTGCAGGCGGTGACGGATGCGGTGCAGGTGGCCAATGCCGCCTACCAGCGCGAGGGCGGGCTTTCGGGCATCTCCACCGGCCTGATCGACATGGACAGGAAGCTCGGCGGGCTGCACAAATCCGATCTGCTGATCCTTGCGGGCCGCCCCTCGATGGGCAAGACCTCGCTCGCCACCAACATCGCCTTCAATATCGCCAAGGCCTACAGGAAGGGCCGCCTGCCCGATGGCAGCGAGGGCGCGGTGGAAGGCGGGGTGGTGGGCTTCTTCTCGCTCGAGATGAGCGCCGAGCAACTGGCCGCGCGGATCCTTTCGGAGGCCTCCGAAGTGCCGAGCGAGCAGATCCGGCGCGGCGACATGACGGAAGAGGAATTCCGCCGTTTCGTCGAGGCGGCGAAGGAGCTCGAGGCCTGC
>JALVEX010000195.1 GCA_027030435.1 Paracoccaceae bacterium | reverse complement strand
TGAGGCTCAGGGTTTCGATGCCCATCAGCGTGTAATGGGCGGCCTGGGGGTTCATCGTCATGCCGAGATCGCGCAGGCCCACGGCGATGGCGTGCAGGGTGAAGGCGAGGGGGCCGAAGGTTTCGTGAAACTTCAGGCCGTGATAGGCGGGCTCGGGCTCGCTCAGAGAGGGGAACTTTCCCGAGGCCGACCAATCAAATCTGCCGCTGTCCACCACCGCGCCGCCGGTGACGGTGCCGTTGCCGGTCAGGTATTTGGTGGTGGAATGGACGACGAGCGTCGCCCCGTGCTCGAAGGGGCGGCAGAGCCAGGGGGTGGCGGTGGTGTTGTCCACGATCAGCGGCAGGCCGGCCTCTTCGGCCACTTTCGCCACTTTGTCGAGATCCGTCACCACGCCGCCCGGATTGGCGATGGTTTCGCAAAACAGCGCCCGGGTATCCTCGTCGATCGCGGCGCGGATGGCGTCGGCATCGTCGAAATCCACCAGTTTCGCGCTCCAGTCGAAGCGCCTGATGGTGTGGGAAAATTGCGTGACGGTGCCGCCGTAGAGGCGGTTGGAACTCACGAGATTCTTCCCCGGCCCCATGAGCGGAAACAGCGCCATGATCTGGGCCGCGTGGCCCGATGAGCAGCAGACGGCGCCCTGGCCGCCCTCGAGCGCCGCGATGCGCTCCTGCAGCACGGCCACGGTGGGATTGGTGAGGCGCGAATAGATGAAGCCCAGCTCCTGGAGATTGAACAGCGCCGCGGCGTGCTCGGCATCGCGGAAGACATAGGCCGTCGTCTGGTAGATCGGGGTCTGGCGGGCGCCGGTGGCGGGATCGGGGCGCGCGCCGGCATGGATCTGGAGGGTATCGAAGCCGAAGGAGGGATGGTCAGGCATGAGGTTACTCCGGGGTTTCTGAGGTGGTTTCCTTGTCGCCTTCGCGCTCGCCTCCCGCATCTTCGCCGCCCGTTGTTTCGCTCGCTGAATGCTTCTGCAACAGGGCGCCCTGGAAGAGGAAGAAGGCGAAGATGGCAATCGGCAGGCCGAAGGTCTTGAAAGTGACCCAGGCATCGGTGCTCATCAGGCGGCGGATCAGCTCGTTGGCGAGCGCAAGCGCGAGGAAGAAGAACATCATCCGGCGGGTGAGGATCATCCAGCCTTCCCGGCGCATCGGCAGGATTTCTCCCATCAGCGCCTGCAGATAGCTCTGCCCGCGCAGAAGCCCGAAGCCGAGGATGGCGGCGAAGAGGAGGTAAAGGAGCGTGGGCTTCATCTTGAAGAAGCGCTCGTCATTGAGCCAGACGCTGAGCCCGCCGAACACCACCACCAGCACCGCCGTGAAGGCCTGCATGCGCGAGAGCTTTCCGGTGAGCCACCACATCAGCCCGGTGCTGGCGAGAAACAGCGGCACGAAGGCACCGGTAACGACGATGAAGCCGCTGTATTCGGTGCCCGCGATGAGGAACGTCCGCTCCTTCAGAAGGGTATAGGCGATGAAGAAGGCGGCGATGGGGCCGTATTCCAGGAGGCCTTTCAGAAGGGGGCTGATCTTGCGCTTTTCCATGTCATTCTCGCATGTCCGGCCTGACACCTATCACAGCCGTGCCTGCGTTCAATGACATAGTGGCATCGTGGCCGCGCGCAGGGCGAAGTGCTGGCGGCGGGCCCCGATCATCGGCCGTTCAGCGGCCGTATTCCAGAGTGATGGTTGTGCCCGAGAGGATGTCCTCCCCCGCGGCGCTGCCGTTGAAGGCGGTGAGCCTTGTCAGGGCAAGGCCCGCATCGCTCTGCACCCCGATGTGCAGGGGGCGGGCAAGGCGGGGCGCATCCTCAAGGAAGGCCAGCGCCGCGCGCAGCTCCTGCGGGGTGAGCGCACCGGCCATGCGGGTGCGCAGGAAACGGCCGGCCTCTCCCTTGAGACCCTTCTCGTCAAACCCGGGATTGTTGGCGGCGGCAGCGGCGAGGATGGCATCGAGCAGGGGGTGGCGGGTGCCGGGCGGGGCTGTCATCTCCAGATCGAGGCGCTCGATCCCGAGCCCCAGAGCGCCGATTTCGGGGCGGCTTGCGAGCAGGGCGCCCGCCCCGGAAAGATCGGCCGAAATCGCGAGCCCCGCGCCGCCCCCGAAGCGGATCCCGGCGCTTTCCAGCCGCAGGCGGCGGCTTTCGGCCTCATGGGAGAGGTGAAGCACGGCGGAGAAGCTCCGGCCCTGTCGGCCGGGGCCGCTGCCCCCCGCCGGGCCGGCAAGAGCGCGGGCGAAGGGCTCGGCGGCGGGGGTGGCGGCAAGCCTGCCCCCTTGCAGATCGAGCACCAGGCGCGCAGGCATCTCGCCCTGCGAAAGCGCCCGGATCGCGCCCCGGTTCCAGGAGAGTTTCGCGGCGGTGATCTCGATGCCGCCCGCCTTCACGTGCAGGTTGGAGGCGATGCAGTTGCTGGCGAAGGGGCGCAGGCCTGCGCTGTCGGTGCTGGCGTGGATGAGCCCCCCGAGGAGCTTCAGCTCCGTGCGGCAGCTGTCGCCATCGGTGCGAAGCATCGTCTGGGCGGATACGGGTGCGGGCCGGAACGCGGCGAAAAGCACCACGGCAGCGGCCAGGGCCAAACGGCAGATCGGCGTTGCAGGCATGATATTGCCCCTTGCATGACGCCCCCGCCGCCTTTCTGCGCTATTCTTCGATCCCGGTCAAGGCGGCGGCGAATTCCTCCGGATCGAAGGGGGCGAGATCGTCGATCTGTTCGCCCACGCCGATGGCATGGATCGGCAGGCCGAAACGATCGGCCAGCGCCACCAGCACGCCGCCGCGCGCGGTGCCGTCGAGCTTGGTCATGATCAGGCCGGAAACATCCGAAATATCGCGGAAAACCTCGACCTGGCTGAGCGCGTTCTGGCCGGTGGTGGCGTCGAGCACAAGAAGCGTGTTGTGCGGCGCCTCGGGATCCTTCTTGCGCAGCACGCGCACGATCTTCGCCAGCTCCTCCATCAGATCCTTGCGGTTCTGCAGCCGCCCGGCGGTATCGATCAGCAGAAGATCCGCGCCCTCCGCCTGTGCGCGCGCCAGCGCATCGAAGGCAAGGCTGGCCGGGTCCGAGCCCTCGGGGGCGGTCAGCACCGGCACGCCGGCGCGCTCGCCCCAGATCTGGAGCTGCTCCACCGCGGCGGCGCGGAAGGTATCGCCGGCGGCGATGATCACCTTCTTGCCGGCGGCGCGGAACTGGGCCGCGAGCTTGCCGATGGTGGTTGTCTTGCCCGAGCCGTTCACGCCGACA
>JALVEX010000194.1 GCA_027030435.1 Paracoccaceae bacterium | reverse complement strand
GCGCCAGCGGGATCGCCTGCGCCTGAATGGGGGAGGGGGTTTCGTAGCCCGCCTGCTCGACGGATTTCAGGATTTTGGGCGAAAGGCCCAGATCTGCAAATTTGGTCACGTATGACCCTTTCATTTTATCGTTGGGCCACGCCTTGAGGGGCGGCCGTATGAAGCGTGCCGGAGCATTCGCGCCACGGCTTGCGGTTGCCGGCCCTTTCGGGCCGTCAGCACCCCGCGTGAATGGGAACTTTTGGGAAAGGGGCATGATGCGCGCCCCGCACGCCCCGGTGCCGCATTGGCTTGGCCGCTCACGCGGCGACCACTCGGGATGATGGGCATATCGGGGTTTGCCGGGGCAATGTCAACCAAAGAAATGGTGCGGGGGCCTTTTACCCCGCGAAAGCTTGCGCTATGAGGCCCCTTGCTGAAAGCAGAAGGAATCCGGAGATGGGATATAAAGTTGCCGTTGTCGGGGCCACGGGAAACGTTGGCCGCGAAATGCTGAACATCCTCGAGGAGCGCCAGTTCCCCGCTGACGAGGTGGTGGCGCTTGCAAGCCGCCGCTCGCTCGGCACCGAGGTGAGCTATGGCGACAAGACCCTCAAGACAAAGGATCTCGACACCTACGATTTCGAAGGCACGGATATCGCCCTCTTCGCGATCGGCTCGGAAGCCACGGAGCAATACGCCCCCCGCGCCGCCGAGGCCGGCTGCCTCGTGATCGACAATTCCTCCCTCTATCGCTACGATCCCGAGATCCCGCTGATCGTGCCGGAGGTGAACCCGGAGGCGATCGAAGGCTTCCGCAACCGCATGATCATCGCCAATCCCAATTGCTCCACCGCGCAGATGGTGGTGGCGCTGAAGCCGCTGCATGACCGTGCCACGATCAAGCGTGTGGTGGTGAGCACCTACCAATCGGTATCCGGGGCCGGGAAGGCGGCAATGGACGAACTCTGGGAGCAGACAAAGGCCGTCTACAACCCGGTGGCCGAAGTGCCGCCCAAGGTTTTCCCCAAGCAGATCGCCTTCAACGTGATCCCGCAGATAGACAAGTTCCTCGACAGCGGCGAAACGCGGGAGGAATGGAAGATGGTGGCCGAGACGAAGAAGATCATGGATCCTTCGATCCGCGTCACCGCCACCTGCGTGCGCGTGCCGGTTTTCGTCGGCCACAGCGAGGCGATCAACATCGAATTCGAGGAATTCCTCGATGAGGACGAAGCGCGCGAGATCCTGCGCGAAAGCCCCGGGCTGATGGTGATCGACAAGCGCGAGGACGGCGGCTATGTCACCCCCGTGGAATGCGTGGGCGATTTCGCCACCTTCGTCAGCCGTATCCGGCAGGACAGCACGATCGAGAACGGGCTCAACCTGTGGGTGGTTTCCGACAACCTGCGCAAGGGTGCGGCGCTCAACACGGTGCAGATCGCGGAGCTTTACATCAATCGCGTGCTCGGCGGGCGCTGAGCACATCCGAAAGGCCATGTCATGACAATCAAATGCGATATCTGCGGCTCTGAGGGCGATTGCGCGCCCTTGGCCGTCGCGCCGCGGGAAGAGGAAATCGCCCTTTGCGCCACCTGCCGAAAGGGGGCGGAAGGGGAGATTTCCGATGCGCCGCACTGGAAATGCCTCAACGATGCGATCTGGAGCGAGACGCCCGCGGTGAAGGTCATGGCCTGGCGGCTTCTCGATGCGCTTGGCGGCGAGCCCTGGGCGCGCGATCTTCTCGATATCGCCTATCTGGAAGAAGACGAGCGCGAATGGGCCGAAGCCGCCCGCATCCCGAGCGGGGAAACCGACGAGGCAACCGGCCATCGCGATACACACGGCGCGCCGCTTGCCGCGGGCGATACGGTGATCCTGATCAAGGATCTCAATGTGAAGGGCGCGGGCTTCACGGCAAAGCGCGGCACGGCGGTGCGCAACATTTCTCTCGTGCCTGACGAACCAGGGCAGATCGAGGGCCGCGTCAATGGTCAGCAGATCGTGATCCTCACCGAATTCGTGAAGAAATCGGGCTGAAGCGCCCCGTTACTGATCGGTAATTATCCACGGTAGTGTGGGGCGGGGAGCCGTAAGGCAATGGGCCGGCCCCGCTTCTCCAGGGGCTTTGCGCCAATGGCTTCACAGTGAGACGAATTCCCCGGCCTCGGGATCGAACCATTCAAGATCACCTGCGCCTATATCCGTCCACAGCCCATGGATCTGCAAGGCTTCCTCTTCAACCGCGCGGCGCACGAATGGAAAGGTCATCAGGTTTTCCAGGGAAACGATCACCCCTTCCTTTTCGAGCCTGTGCAGGCGCTCTTCTTCATCCTCGATACCGGCCTCCCGCACCCGTTTCCAGGCCGGGCGCAGCAGTTCCAGCCAGCGGGTGAGATAGACATCATCCGGGCGCGCGGCCCCATGCTCATCCGCGCAGATCTCGGCGCATCCCTTGATCCCGCCGCATTTCGAATGGCCAATCACGATCAGATGCGCGACCTTCAGATCACGCACGGCATATTCGATCGTGGCGGAAGTGCCGTGATGTTCGCCGTCCGGTTCGTGCGGCGGCACCAGATTTGCGATGTTGCGGTGAATGAAGAATTCCCCCTGCTCGGCGCCGAACAGCGCCGAAACCTGCAACCGGCTGTCACAGCATGAAACCACCATCGCGCGCGGGCGCTGGCCCTCATCGGCAAGGCGTTGAAACCACGCCTTGTTTTCTTCGTATTCGGTGGCTTTCCAGCCGTGATAGCGCTTGATGAGATAGGAGGGCAGGGGGCGGGCGTGACGCATGATCTTTCCTAGGCCTTTCCGTTTCCGATCGGGAGCGGGCGTGAAGTGATTAGGCCGAAATTGAAGAAATATCGAGCCAAATCACCCGGCTGGATCAACCTTTTCTAAGGAACTGGCACGCATTTTCTCACATATGGGGGCGCAAAGGAGGGTTCGAGGGTGGCCAGTATCTCTTACATGATGCCGAATGATGCCGTCTGGCTGGATCGGTGCAGGATGGACAGGCTTTTTCTGGAAATGGGGGAATCCGGGGCGCAGGATGTGATCTGCCGGGCGATGGAGGCACTTGCAAAGAGGCTCTCGGCCCTTGAGAAATGCGATCTCCTTACGGATCGCGCGATGATTGCGAAGCTGAGCAAGAGCCTGGGCGCGATCGCCGAGCAGATCGGGCTTGAAAGCCTTTCGCGGGTGGCCGGAGATGTGAGGGCATGCGCCAGCGAAGGGGGCGATCTCGTGGCGCTGGGCGCCACGCTGGCCCGGCTTGTTCGGATCGGGGATCAC